>CALGJS010000143.1 GCA_937927835.1 uncultured Saprospiraceae bacterium
TGATTTAAACGAAAATCCTTTGACTTTTCGAGTTGGATCGTTGATCAAATATATTTGGGGTGGAATGCATATTCCATTTAAAAATAATCGTCCGGGAAATCAACCACTCGGAGGGTTTGCGGATATTACCAATAAAGGAAATTTTGATAAACTATTACCTTCTGAATTTGCGAATGAAGAAGTGGTTTTTTTATCACGGTTAGCAAATAATGAAGCGCTTTATTTTCAACGAGAATTACCTCCGGTAGATAATAATTTACAGCGGGTAATTTTGATTGATATTTCTCTGAAAAATTGGGGCACCATTAAGACCTTGTCGCATGCGATCATGTTGGCGATTGCGCACCACCCACAACGAAGTGAAGAAGTCAATGCTTTTTTAGTGGGAGAAAAATCTCATGCCATCAAGATAGAAAAGGCAAGTGATATTGTTGCGGGTTTAAGAAAATTATCTACGGCCTTATTTCCGGTAAATGGGTTAGAACATTATTTTTCTAATCATCCAGTAGATCGTCAGGAAGTGCTATTTATCACTTCTCCCGAGACGATGCAATATCCTGAAGTGAAATCTCTGCTGGCAGAACATCCACGAGCCATCGATTTTTGGATTCATCCAACGGTAGAAGGTGAAGTAACGATTTTTAAAAGAAGAGGATCACACAAAGCACATGTAAAGTCGATCAAAATTCCGTTTAAAGAAATTTGGAAAAACGCTACTCCGAAGGCAAAGCCAGATCGGAAATTTAAGGTGCAAGAGGCACGAAGTTATCCAATTTTGTTTTCCGCAACGAATCGATTACAATGTCAGCTTATCGCTTCAGATGGGGTGGTTTTTGAAGTTTCTAAAGGAGGTTGTTTATTTCAGTCACCAAGCCGGCCTGTATCAGGAAATCTCAGAGGTTGGCAATTGATTGCAGAAAATTTACCGATTAGAATCGGAGAGTTTGCCATTGGACAAAATGAAAAAGGAGAACGAATTCTTTTAATGCTTAGTACAGGAAATAAAAGATTAGTTTTATTAAACCTAGTCGATAGAAGTCGAAAAGAAACAGCGATGCCTGAATGGAATAAATCCTATAAGCAACGATTTGAATTTTATGAGAATTGTTTTTGGTATGAAAAAGACAAGCAAACCATTTGGCGAATTGATTTAATGGGAAGCGTGACGGAATTACAATTGGACGAATTGAATCCGGTTAGAACTTTTCTCTTAGGAAGATTGGCTAAGGAAGTTAAGCCGTTTCACACGCCTCGTCATTATCAAATATTTAAACGCAGTCGATGTGTTTTTATTAATGAAATGGATCAACTGATTTTTTCTTCACACGCCCTATATGTCAATAATGGAGGGGTGATAAAATTAGATACGACGACTAAATTAACTCCGAAAATTTCAGCTAAGATGATTGCTGAAAACGTTTTTGAATTTGAGGATGGAAGTCGGATTACGCACCATCGTTCAGGAATGTTTATTTTTAAAAGTAGCAATCTAGCGATTCCAGAATTTTTTATACCTAGTATTTTGAATAGAGGATTGGCAATCGCTTCTGCCGATAGGTTTGCTGGAGCCGACTACTTTTTTTATGAAAATGAAGTAGGTGGGGTTCGAAGAGAACATTCCCGAACTTTATTTGCTAGATATGTAACTGAATTTGTTAAGCAAATTTTATATCATGGAACTTAAACTCAAATTGGCCAAAAATAATGTAGCCCTTCTTGGAGGACTACTGATCAAAGGTGGAACCCTGCGTTCCTGGGCAAGGGCTATGCAGGCCTTGGGTTTAACTCCAGAACAACATCCACTGTATGTCTTGCCTGGCACGACCGCCAATTCTGATTGGGGATGTTTGATTGCAGTGAGAAAAGAAGAACTGCCAAAGGAGATTGGTTCTTATGCTTATTGCCAATTAGTAGATGACCTTTTGTTTATTCCAACATACACTGATTTGTTTCCAGAGATTATTGCAGGAGAATTAAAAAGAGCATTGCTGAATACGCCTCATTTATTACATCCTGAAATTGGTTTAGTAAAATTGGATACACCTGTCAACTGGGCAGATTGTTTATCTGTTGGAGCACCGCAGAAAAAACTAATTTTTCCTTCACCAAATCCGATGTCGATACCAAATCGCGTAAGGAGTTTTCGGATTGAGGCACTTTCTCCAGAAGAGTTATTGAATCGATTAGATCAGCAAATCGGCAGTGATGAAGACTTGCCGGAACACCGTCCTCTCAACATGATGGAAAAGGCCAAACTAAAACTCTTACAACAGTTTTTTAGTGATGACGCTAGAGGAGAAAATGGTGAACGACCTGCAGAAAAATTGGATGCTATTCGTAAGATGTTCGGAGGAGTAGATGATGATTGGTTGGAGCGACTTGAAAAGGAATACAACGATCTAGAAGAACGAAATAAGAAAGAAGTAGAACGATTACTAGATATGTTGAAAAAAGATCCAAAGAAAGGATTGCAATATGCAATTCCTTTGGATGATAAAGGAACGGGCCGTGGATTTTCGGGCGGATTTGGTGGGTTTACTTTGAGTAAGCGATGGGGCAATTTCTCGCTTGGTAGACAGGGTGGAGGAGGTTTTGGAGGTGGTGGTGGCGTAGATTTAGGAAATGATTTTTACCGAATTCGGGAGCAATATATGAAGACGGCGGAAGAATTAATTCGGAATGGAGATTTTCGAGAAGCTGCTTTTGTGTATTTAAAATTATTGAAAAACTATCGATTGGCTGCTGAAACATTAGAACGCGGCGGCCTTTATACGGAAGCGGCGAGTATTTATTTAAAGCATTTGGATGATAAACGAATGGCGGCAAATTGTTATGAAAAAGCCAATAATTTGATGGAAGCCATTGATCTTTATAAAGAGCTGAAGATGTTTGAAAAAGCGGGAGATTTATTTTTGCAATTGGATAATAAAGAGGCGGCATTTTTACATTATGAGATGGTTGTTGAAAACTATCTTGGGAATTTTCAATATTTAAAAGCTGGATCATTGGTAAAATATAAAATGGATGACTTGCTTCGTGCTCGTGATTTATTTCATCAAGGGTGGATAGAAAATGTAGATATTTATAATTGTTTAAATAACTATTTCAATACCTTTAAAGAAGCCGAAGATTTTCGATTGGCTTTGCGAGCAATCGTAAAGAATGAAAATTTGACCAAGAAACAATATGAAGTTTTAGTGACCGCTTTACAAGTTGAATTTACTAAACGAGAAGAATCTGTGGCTAGTGAAATTCGGGATATTGCCTATGCGATTATTTCAAAACAAGCAAAGGTGAATCCTCAGTTAATTCAAAATTTACGAGCTTTTAATCCTAATGATTTGGAATTGAGAAGAGATCTGATCATTCGAAAAGGAGGTTATTAGTTGTAAAGGAATTTGGGGGTTTCTATTTAATTTTGTTTAGTTAATTAGTTTGGTTTATAAAAAAAAAATGTTAATCAGTTGATTAGTTAATCGGTTATGTATTGAGGAACACTAAGGTGACAAGTGGACACAGGTTGTTTCGAATTTTTAGGAATTTTTTTGAAGATCTAATTTGAAATTTTGGATGCAAATCATACCAAAGTTTATTGAAAAAGATAAACAAAAATACCAACCAGCAATCCACTTAAAACCATGGTACCGTCCATTAATCCGGTATAAAAATAATCACTTCGTTCCGGAGTGGTTTTTTTTATTAAAACAATAGTCGTCAAATACGTAATCAACAACGCCACCATTATCGGAATGGAATAATAGAATGCTTGCCAACAATAGAGATTAATTCCGATGGCTATGAGAAGCATTCCAATCGAAATTTGTTTGGTTCGATTCATGCCCCATTTGGCAGGCAGGGTACGAACCGATGATTGTTCATCTACTTTTAGATCTCGAATATCAAAGGGTAGGGTGATGGCAAAAATAAATAAGAACCGTTCAGTAAAACTGAGTATAATTCCTTTGGTGGGCGCAAGATCATAGGCTACTGCTGGAAGTAAAACGGTAATCCAAGCCCATACCAAGGCGACCAGGAATATTTTTATATCGTTTAAATCGCGTAGTCTTTTTTTATTACCTAAAATTGGTAAAACATACCCTAACGATAAAAGCCCTGGAATAATTATAGAAAGTTGAGTCGAACGATTTAACAAAAAAAAGCAACCGGTAGATATTAGGGCACCGACGGCCGCATAAATTTGGATATGACTTTTGTATTGGGTAATAACGGTATATCGCTCCAGTTGAAAATAAGCCTGTGATTTAGAAATTCCAACAATTCGATGCAGTGCATAAAGAAATAACGTGCCTGCAAAAACAAACCCTGTGAGTGGATCTAAATAAATTTCTTGTTGATAAATTAAAGTCGTTTGCCAGAGAAGAGAAAGGCTACCCAATGCAATCCAAAAGTTTCCATACAGTATCAGGTTGAGGAACTTGTGTAGGATACTCATGGAGTGTTGAGGTGTTGATTTGTTGATCTGTTGAATCGTTTAGTAAATTAATCGTCAAATAATAGATTGGATTCGGTAATTCTGAATACAAACTATTTTCGCTATTTGCCTGTGATAAAGCTATACACGTTAAAGCGATTTTTATTTTCTACAATAAATAGACAAGCAATTAAACAAATCAACGATTCAACACTTCAACATTTTTAAAAATACTTAAAGTTGTGGTTCTTCTTAATATTCTTTAAACTTTCATAAATCAATTTGATGACTGCTTCCACATCGTCCTTGTGTGCCATCTCTACGGTCGTGTGCATATAGCGCAATGGTAAAGAAATTAAAGCGGCAGGAACGCCCGCATTAGAATAAGCAAAAGCATCTGTATCGGTACCTGTTGCTCGGCTAGAAGCTTCTCGCTGAAATTTAATCTTTTTCTTTTCAGCCGTATCAATGATTAATTGTAAAAGTTTGTTGTGTACTGCTGGAGCGTAAGTCACAGAAGGTCCTAAGCCTGCTTTGATATCACCTGACTTCTTTGGAGTGATGAGCGGCGTATGCGTATCGTGGGTTACATCTGTCACGATTGCTACGTTAGGCTTGATCCGTTCAGCGATCATCTGTGCGCCACGTAGACCAATTTCTTCCTGAACAGAATTAACAATATAAAGGCTGTATGGTAATTTTGTCTTGTTTTCTTTAATCATTCGAGCCACTTCCGCTACACAGAATCCACCCATACGATTATCCAATGCACGTCCTACGAAAAACTTGTCGTTGAGCATCATCATCTCATCTTCAAAAGTAATTACACAACCTACGTGGATACCCATTTTTTCGGTTTCCTTTTTATCTTTTGCTCCTACGTCGATAAAGATATTTTCTAGTGTTGGGGTTAGTTTTGCATCTGCCCCTTTACGGAGATGAATCGCTGGCCAACCGAAAACTCCTTTTACAATACCTTTGCTGGTATGAATATTTACGCGCTTAGAAGGAGCGATGATATGATCTGATCCACCATTTCGAATCACGCTAATAAATCCATCATCTGAAATATAATTAACAAACCAACTGATCTCATCTGCGTGACCTTCGATCACCACGCGGTAATCTTGACCAGGGTTGATAATCCCGTAGGCAGTTCCGTAGTCATCGATATGACATTCGTCTACATACGGTTTTAGATAGTCCAACCATAATTTTTGGCCAGGTGCTTCAAAGCCAGTAGGAGAAGCGTTATTTAGGTATTTCTGAAGAAATTTTTCAGATTTTTTAGTGATAATTGCCATAATTTTATTTTTAGTTCATCTGGTGAGATCAGGAATTATTTGGAAGGTACAGACCATTCTCGTGGATTTTTACTCCATTCCTGTAAAGATGCTAGATTTTTTTGATCAATATAATTAATGTCGATAGCTGCTTTGATAAGTGCTTCATAGTTTGAAAGGGTAGCGAAAGGACAATCCGCTTTTTCGAATGCCTCGGTAGCTGCTGGAAAACCATAAGAGAAAATGGCCATGACACCGGCTACATTACAGCCACGATTTCGTAATACCTCTACTGCTTCTAGGCTACTTCCTCCAGTAGAAATTAGGTCTTCAATAACCAAAACACGCTCATTTCCTCGTAATTCACCTTCGATCTGGTTTTGTCGACCATGTCCTTTGGCTTTGCTTCGTACATATACAAAAGGAAGCTCTAAAGCCTCAGCTAAAAGCGCACCGTGAGCAATTCCTGCAGTAGCGACGCCAGCGACCACCTGAAAAGGCTTAAATGCTGCCGATTGCTCCTTCATAGCCGCAATTACCGCCTTTCGGACGGGAGGATAAGATAAAACGATTCGATTATCGCAATATATGGGTGACTGAATTCCCGAAGCCCAAGTGAATGGGTTTGCTGGATTTAATTTTATTGCCTTAATTTGCAATAAGTTATGCGCTATTTCAGTCGCAATTCTTTCTTTTGTA
>CALGJS010000144.1 GCA_937927835.1 uncultured Saprospiraceae bacterium
CGAAAGCTGATCTAGTTTTTTCTGATACCGTTCTTCCGTCCAATTTTTCTTTCCCTTCGGCGTAAATTCCTCGTCTTTGGTTTTCGGATCATCATAGATGTCAAATAGATTTTCGACATTATAAAAAGCGAACCGAACGCTTTCTTTTGTAACATCGCTAGTTGCCGTGGTCGGCGTCTTACAATTTGTCCAAGTTAGACAGAGGATTAGAAGAAGGAGGAAAGGGTATTTCATGTTAAGCTTGATTTGATAATTTCAGGCGATAAAGGTAAGGAATTAGAATGGGAATTAGAATAGGAATGGGAATTAGAATGTGAATGTGAATGTGAATGTGAATGATCCCTTGGATAGGAGCTGTTTTGCGATTGCAGAAAAATTCTAATTCTAATTTAGATTCCCATTCTAATTCAAAAAAGATTCCCATTCTAATTCAAAAAAGCGCTAATCAGCAGATAAAAATAACTTTTACCATCCACCAATTAGCGCCTTAAATTATTCAACGATTTTACGATTTTACGTTAGAACGATTCAACGATTCAACAAGCGCAGCGTTTCAACAAATCAACAAGCGCAGCGCCTCAACCCAAAACCTACCGATTCCGCGCCGCCATAATCCGGTTCACAAACATATTCGCCTTACCCGCTTCTACTGGATAAATTTCCATTTTTTCGCCGTCTGGCATTTTGATCATTAAGTCCTTTTCTTTCATACCTGTTAGCTCTTCGTAAAAACGATTATTACTACTTCCGATTTCTAGAATACCTTGTTTAAAACCAAAATAATAATAGAAATCACTCGGCGATTTGATGTAAATATAAATACGATCATCTCCACTAGAAGGCATTTTAAATTCTACGTGACAAGTCAATTTACGATTGATAGGCGTTCCAGCAACGGAACCCACAGAAGCTTCACTTTGGCTCGTTATCATGGATTGATATTCTGCATCCCATTTTAAGTTTAATTTAGAAAATAAGAAGGTATAACCATTGTATTTTTTTGGTAAATCGATACCAATACTTTGCGTTTTAGCTAAGGTGTTTTTATAATCTTTGTCGTCATCAATCAATTCAGCAAGTGTCTTTTTATAATAATCCCGATCCTTCATATAATCTACCGGACGCGCATCGTAGGCACTACTAATCAAATCCGTTAACATGATTTTTCTCAGTTTTTCAGGAATCGCCATCGTGATACCAGCCATGGCTTCTGCCTTAAATTTTTGATCTGCCGTTCCGCCAGGGAAAGCAGTTTCTACAAATCCAGCGGCATCCACATCGACATACGTCAAGCCTGAACCCAACTCTAATTTTCCTTCTGCTTTGACACTATTGTCTTTAACAGAATAGACCATTCGATTTCCTCGAATATAATCTCTAGTCACGTTGGTAGAATCTCCAAAAATAAAGGTGTCTTCTGTTTTATCATATTTAAAAACGCCACGCGCATCAATGATCGCACGGTCTTTTCTCAATTGCGTAGGTTGCATCGCACGAGGATAAACCTTGGCATCCGTCTTACTGATAAATACGCCCGTTCGAAGTGGCTCACCGGCAAAGTTTTTAGGTAAATCGAAAGGAATCACCAAATCCTTTTTATCAGCTTTGGTTACGATTTTAAACCATTGTCGGTTGGGAAGTAGGGGAGCATCCAATTTTGCAAATCCGTCAAAAGCAAGGTTTTTATCATTGGCATTTAGCGTGATTGTTCCTTGGTATTGCGTTTTTTGATCAATATAAAAATTGTCATCCGGTTTGATATCTCCCTTTGCTCGTGTTTCTGTTGGTTTGGTAGATTGATTTCCTTTTCCTACTCTGGCACCGACGATATCTGCGAAGTAAATCTCTTGTTTTTTATCCCCAATATCATATTCATAATATCCTTTGGCAGTATAATCTTTCTTTCCTTTGATATCGATCGTTGCTCGGTTGATCACGTGGTATTCGTTTTCAGTACTGGCTACAATTTTTACATTATTAAGGGTAGACATGACCCCACCTTTGTTGATTTGAACGTCCCCCGTTTCGGTATAAACATAGGCATCTGCCGTTTGAATTCTGGGGATACCACCGATTTTTAGTTCGTTGGTTTTTAGATCATAAAAGGCGGATTTACCCTGGAAATTTAGCGAATCTTGATTGGGATGAATGGAGACAAAATCTCCGTATTCTTTTCCTTTATTACTAAATGTAATCGTTTCACCTTTCATATCCCAGTCCAGTTCACCCATCGAGGTTTGATATTGGTTGTAGGGCATGGTCGTAGTCAATCCTTCTTCGTTGGCGATAATCTTACCTCTTTGGGTATCAAAATCTAGATTAGCATTTACATTTTTAGTATCGAATGCAAACTCTCCTTCGAATGCTTTAATCTGAACATTGGCAGTGTCCGCTAGTGCAGAGAAGGCACCAAATGACATCAATTTAGAAGACATGATTCCTTTGTCCCATTCAAATTTACCCGTTGCTTTCAATCCATCTGGTGTCAAAATCAGCGTACCATTTACCGTATAGTTATCGGCTTTAAAAAGCTTAAAGGATTCCTCTTTCGTTCGGATATACATACTATCCAAATAAGGTTTCCAATCAATGGAAACATCGATACCCACTGCCTGTGGTACTTCTACGGGACCTGTACGATCTTCGGTTAAGTCAAATCGTTTTGCCGTTCCAGTCATTTGTTTGGGACGGAAAACCAAATCTTCACTATCCATCGAGGCACCGAGATATTGGATATTTCCTTTCCCATAAAAGCCTGCGTTACTCAAATCAATTTCTCCTCGATATTTTCCTTTTTGAGAATAGGCCGGATAACCACCAGCTCCAGTATTGGTGACAAAACCAAGGCTTTCATCTTCTTCTCGAACGACCACGGTTTCTTTGAAAACAGGGAAGATATCTGAGCTATACATTTCTCCTTTAAAGGTGACATCTTCTTTAACAAAATCATCTAAGTGATTAAAACTAAACTTGGCTAATTTAAAATAAAAAGAATCTCTTTTGTAAACCCCATTTAAGGTTTCTTGGTAATCGTAAAATACATAAGAAGCTCCTTTGGTATTATAGGATGGAAAGATCGGAAGATCTTCTTTTCCTGATTTATTTTCAGGTGCATCGATTAATAAAATACCATTACCATGTTCAATTCTGGAAGCGATGGATAAGGCTTCTGGTTTGCCATTTTCATCTTCTACTCCCGTTGGAATAAATAGATCGAAGTAGCGAACAGAATCCATGGCGATATGATTTTTATCATAGATATAATGCATGCTTTTTCCTTCAAGTACGCCGAAACCAGCAAAGATTCTTCCATCAAAATCCATGTCTCGATTCCCCTTAAAAACGATATTATCATTAAACGGTTTAAGCGCTACTTGCTGGACAGGACTAAATTCTACATTCTCGATTCCTTGTGCATCGATGGTATTGTTTTTTAAGTCTACAACGGCGTTGGTTTTAGACGAATTGGATTTTATTTTTAGAATATCAAAATCTACTTTCTCAGCAGCAGCATCACTATAATGATAGACTTTATCTTTTACAAAAACCTCCTGTTCGTCTGCATCATAATTGATAAATCCTTGTGAAACTAAATCGTATAATAAACTCTGAATACTGGTTACATCGAAACGCGGATTCATCTTTTTAGCCAATCCATTTGCATCTAAATGTCGTACACCTTCTTGATCCGCATAAGCACGAATGGCGGTTAATGGATTACTAGTGGAAATGTTTTGAATTCGTCGAAGATCGCCTTCGTCAAAATAATGAAGCGATTCAAACTCTACCGTACTCGCATTCGAAAAACTAACGGCACTGGTTCCTAGTAAAAGGCTGTCATTAGCCATTTTCCACAACAATTTATCTACACTAATATTCATGTTTTGTTGAGAAGAGAAAAAAGGATTACGATCACTACCTCTTTTCCCACGGTAAAGTTGCATTTCTTGTTTTGGAATATCAAATTTAATATTGATAGAAGGATGGTAGATCGAATCTTTACCACTGTAAATAATCATTTCGGTTCGTTCAGAAGCAATCCTTTCGTTTTTACGGATAACAAAGTTTTCTGAATATCCTCTGAACCGTTTTTTATTTCCATCCTTAATGGTGATATAGGCTTTATTTTCTTTGCTTCCGTATCCATAAACAGTGGTACCATTTAGTTTAAAACCACCTTTATAATCAATTCCTTCCCCGATATTATCAATTTTTAGCACCTGCTCATACGATTCAAAACGCGGATAAGAACCATCGTCCTGATTTCTACGAGTCATGATTTTATCTTCAAATTTTCCCTCTACTTTTACATTTCCAAAAATTTCAGGATAACTTAAAGTTGCTTTTTTAACTCGATAAAGACTCTTTTTAATATCAATAGAGTAGGTGTCAATAACTGCAGTGATATCGAGTGATTCACCAAAACGTTTCCAGTCTACACTACCGCCTTGTCCGATCCATTTTAATTCGGTTGGGAAATAAGTCCCTTTTGTTTCTGCGATCATAATGGTATCTGCTTTTCGGAAACCATATAGATCTACTTTCTCATAACTAACCAAAGGTTTATTCTCTTTATATTCTAATTTGAAATCATCTGCCTGTCCTAACCAGTTGACACCGACTTTAGGTTCTCTAAAAGTTTGGTGTTCAAAAAAGTAGTTGGAGAATTTAAGATAACTCTGATAAGGTTTTACTTTTCGATTTTTTATGTCTCCTAACATTCCATCTAAAACGAGGTGCCAATCTTTAAATTTTTGTTCCCCATTTTCTAATTTTTTTACCTTAACCAATGCTGAAAGATAATCGATAAAATACGGCGAAGGACGCATTTTATTGAGCAACATTGCGTTACTCGTTTTGACTAGTTGATTGAATTCCTCATCATTAAAAATACCTGCCTTAAATTGAGCCTCGTAGGCTTTATATGCCTCCTCCATTTTCTTCTGCTTACTGGTGGTCATAAAAGTCTTGAGCTGCTCCATATATTCGGTTGGAACGGCTGAAAACTCGCTGAGCTTTTGAGCATTTAATAAAAGAGAAGAGAGGAAAAATAGGGTGGTAAGGAATAAACTTCTTTTGAACATAAGATTAAAATTTTGCCATTATTCAATAGCACAGAATCGGGTGAATCAATAAAAAAATGCGAATAAGGGTTGAAAATAAGTTTCTTCAATAATTAGTATTTTTTTATATTTCAACTCTTGATTCGTATGACTATAACTATACAGTACGGAATCTCTTAGTTTTTGTTTAGGGCCATACAGATCCAATTACCACGAATTTGTACTTCTTGGATCGTAAAGTCTTCTTGTTGGGTGGAATTTTGTAGGAGGTCGGTATCTTGCTGAATAAATCCGGAGATTAATAAAGAACCGCCCTTATTCAACTGTTTATATAACGTCGGTAGGCTCTTTAAAATTACGTTTCGATTGATATTCGCAAGAATTATATCATAATGGTTGTTTTCCAACTGCTCCAGAGTGCCTTCGTAGGTAGAAATCTTGGTACAATTGTTCAAGGTTAGGTGTTCTAGCGTATTTTCGACGGCAGGAGGTTCGATATCGACTGCATCAATGGCATTTGCGCCTAATTTTTCTGCTAAAATGGCCAGAATTCCCGTTCCACAGCCATAATCAAAGACGGTTTTACCCTTAAAATCCAATTTTTCCATCTGGTCAATCATCATCCAAGTGGTGGCGTGATGTCCGGTTCCAAAGGCCATTTTAGGCTGAATATGGATTTCATGAGCGACGGGAGGATCAAAAGATGGGTGAAAATCAGCTCTAATTCCACAAAAATCCTTAACTCGAATCGGCGTAAAATTCGATTCCCAAACGGCATTCCAGTTTTTATAAGGAATAAAAGTCTGCTCAAAACTAAAATTTAAGCGTTCTTTCAACTCCTTCAGCTCATTTTGAATCTCCTCAGAGTCCTCTTTGGCAGGAATATAGGCTTCTAGCGTTTTTTCTTCTACTTCAAAGCTATCAAAAGGAAGATGTTGAATAAAGGCAAGCAATAATTCAGGTTCCTCGGTGGAAAAGGTGATTTTATGGTAATCCATTATGGTGTGTGTTATTAAATGAATATTGCGAATCAGGAGTTGAATTTCTAATTAAAAATAAAAAAGGGCAAGAAGCCAGAAGCAAAACACCCCAAACTCAATTAGAAGATGATGTTTCTTTAATTCAAACATTTACTTTCAACCCCTGATTTGCATGAATATTCAATATATTGTATGGGTATGGCTCATATTCATTCTTCTTAGCTTGGTGGAGGTTTTATTTCATTTAACTCTCCCAAGTAATATGATCTAATATTCCATTCTCTTTTGTATTTAGAACTAGTAATTGATTAGAGAACTCTCCATCCAACCTTATGGAATAATCAAAGGTTCCAAAATAGTTTGAATTGTCTGGGTATATTCCTACTCTGATCAATTCGAATTTACTTAGCAATTCTAATTTTTGTTTTTCTCTACTTTGTTTAACATCAATTATATTATTTAATTCTTCTTCAAATAATTCTTCTAAGTAGAATTCAAGATGGTCATCTGTTTCTCCTTTTTCATAGAAATCATTAATAAAATGTTGTTGATTTTCAACATCTACTTTTTCTATATTTTCAAGAAAAACTTTGATTATTTTTAACGTACGGCTATCTGTTGAGTTCTTTTCAAAATTTAAGTCTAAATTAATGTTTCTTTCTCCAATTTTAGTTTCAATATCATAACTTTTGTTTAATGATTCGGTTTCTATAACTCCAAAATAGGGAAGATCATTTATCATCCTATAATTTTTTATTTTTAAAAAATATTATACATGCTTGTTTTCTGACAAGCGATTTACACGTTACAGATATACACGATAACTCTGCGTTCTCTGCCTCTCTGCGAGACAAAAAAAACACTTTTCAGAGCAGACTCATTATTCATTAGCGCTCAATCATAAACCTCATTCCGACAACTCTTCAACGTATTCATCAATAAAGCCGTCACGGTCATCGGTCCTACACCACCTGGAACGGGTGTAATAAAACTACATTTAGGCGCTACTTCGTCAAATTTCACATCACCCGCCAATCGGTATCCACGTTTGCGAGAAGCATCATCAACGCGATTGATTCCCACGTCAATCACCACGGCACCTTCCTTAACCATATCTGCCGTTACATATTCTGGAATACCAAGTGCCACAATCAAGATATCTGCTCGTCGCGTATGTTCGGCCACATTCTGTGTTCGACTATGACAAAGGACCACCGTGGCATTACCCGGATTTGCCTTTCGAGAAAGCAAAATACTGATGGGCGTTCCGACAATATTAGACCTTCCTAGTACAACACATTCTTTTCCAGAGATATCAATGTTATTTCTATCCAACATCTGAACAATTCCAAAAGGCGTAGCTGGTAGATAGGAGGGGAGACCTTGCGCCATTCTTCCAAAATTGGTAGGATGGAATCCATCTACATCCTTTTTTGGATCAATGGCGAGGGTGATTCTTTGTTCGTTAATATGCTTAGGAAGAGGGAGTTGCACAATAAATCCATCAATTTCTGGATCTTTATTAAGCTTTTCTACGATCTCTAAAAGTTCGCTTTCTGTCGTTTCTGGTCCACGCTCAATCAAGGTAGAATTGAAGCCCACTTTTTCGCAGCTTTTTACCTTATTTCGAACATAAACCTGAGAGGCTGGATCGGCACCGACGAGTACGGCCGCTAAATGAGGAGGACGATTTCCTTCTGCCACGTAGGCTGCTACCGTTACGGCAATTTCTTCTTTAATGGTGGTGGCCAGTTGACGACCGTCGATTAACTGCATAGTTTTAAACGCTATTGGTGATGGGCGCAAAGGTACTATTTATGTGGTTAAGAGATGGCTAAGATTGAATAAAATTTTCTGTTTAAAATGGGCAATTTTTTATTAGAAATAAGCCGTTTTTTAGTTTTCGTTTGTGGTGGATCAATTTCTAAGCTTTTAAGAGACAGAAAAGAAAATTTATTTATTGGGAGTTCTTTTGTTATATGCGGCTTAATTAATTACTTTTGCCTTTAAAAATTAAAAAATGAAATATACCTTTTTAATCTTAATGAACTTTTTCCTATCTGGAATTATGCTGGCCCAAGTGGACAGCGGATATGTAGATATCAAAAAAGGTCAACTCTTTTATCGAACTTTTGGAGAAGGGGAACCGCTGTTGGTTATTGTTGGAGGACAAGGAATAGGGAGTGATGGATATAAGGTTTTTGGTGAAGAATTATCCGCCAATCGGATGGTTATATTGTTTGACCAGAGAAGATGTGGGAGATCATTGGTTAAAGGTCCTTATCCTGGTCAAGAAAAAGAAACTAAAAGGATTATTGAAGATATAGAAAGACTTAGAATTCACCTTAAAATCGAGCAATGGGATATTTTAGGACAGACCAATGGAGCATTATTGGGTATGGATTACATTTACAAACATCCTGAAAGAGCCAAAAAAATTATTATTGCTTCTGCTGAGGGATATGATTTGGAGTATGGAGTCGGCATCCAAAAAACCAAAGATGTACCTGAAAAAGACCTTACTGATTTAGAATTAATGATTAAAGAAGAGATGGAAAAAGAAATGAAAAAGAAAAATCATTCTGTCAGCCGAATTAAAAAACTTAGCGCTGCCTTGAGAGCACGATATAGTATATATAATCCAGAAAATATTCCCGTAATGGCCAACTGGTGGCTTAATGAAGCCAGTTTTAATTC
>CALGJS010000145.1 GCA_937927835.1 uncultured Saprospiraceae bacterium
CAATCGTGCAGGAGTACAGCGATATCGAATTACGGTCAATAAAGTAAATGGAGAAATAACAACTGCTAATAATACACGAGAAATTTTTATCGATGTACTCGATGCCCGACAGAAAATTTTGTTATTGGCCAATACGCCACACCCTGATCTTTCAGCGATCAAACAAAGTATTTCAAAAAATAAAAACTACGAGGTTAAGACCGCTTTTATCACAGACCCTTCGCTCAATATAGCGGCATATGATTTCGTGGTTTTACATCAATTGCCTAGTAAAACAAAAGACGCTACCACTGTTTTGTCAACTTTACGGAGCAAGAAAATTCCACACCTTTTTGTAATTGGTATGCAGTCCGGTCTTCCACAGTTTAATACGGCTCAATCTATTTTGACGATCAAAGGAAATACACAACAAACTAATCCAGTACAACCAATTGTAGCGACAAATTTCAATAGTTATAATCTTGATAATCAGTTAGTTGAGAAACTTCCAAAATTTGCTCCGCTTACGGCGCCCTTCGGCGAATTTACCGATAATGCAAATAGTGAAGTACTACTTTATCAGCGGATTGGTAAAGTCGATACGAAGTATCCATTGCTTTTATACGGAGAAGACAACGGGGTGAAAATAGGTGTCCTCGCAGCGGAAGGAATCTGGAAATGGAAACTCTTTGATTACCTTCAACATGAGAACCATGAGATCTTTGATGAGCTGCTTGGGAAGGCATTTCAATTTTTGAGTGTAAAAGAAGATAAGCGGAAATTTAGAGTAGATGTTAGTAAGAATATTTTTAATGAAAATGAGGCAGTTTACTTTGATGCGGAATTGTATAATAATAATTATGAAAGGATCAATGAGCCAGATGCGACGATCGTTATTACCAATAGCGAAGGCAAGAATTTTAATTTTACTTTTTCTAGAACTGGACTGACTTATACTTTAAATGCTGGTTTTTTACCCGTAGGAAATTATAGTTACCGAGCAGCCGTGATGAGCAATGGAGTAGAACTGAATCACAAAGGACAGTTTAGTATTCGACCAGTACAATTAGAAGTGTATGAAACGACCGCCGATCATGGATTGCTTCGATTGTTAAGCGCACGTTATGGTGGAGAATTGATTTATGCAGATCAACTAAATGCTTTACCTGCTCAGATAAAAGAAAAGGGAACGATCAAACCTATTATTTACGAAACATCTAAAACCCGTTCTATCATCAACATTCGTTGGTTGTGTTTTATCTTATTAGGATTATTGACGTTAGAATGGTTCTTACGTCGGTATTTTGGTACGTACTAATTCTAAGTAGAAAATAAATTAACAATAACGCTTTTACAAAATCATCCGCAATCGTTCTGCTGCTAATCCAGGAGTATAGCCTAATTTGGTAGCCTTTTCACTATTCAAACTAACATCCGCTGGTCGAGCGGCAGCCATCTCAATATCTTTTTGTAAAACAGGAATGACAAGCCCAGGGTCTACACCAAGTACTTTAGTTAATTCAATGGCAAAGTCATAACGACTCTGACGTTCCGGACCACCAAGATGCCAGATACCTTTTGCTTCTTTTTCTGCTAGTAATAACAATCCATCTGCTACATCTCCAGCCCAAGCAGCCGTTCGATATTCGTCGGTAAATGCTTTAATGGTATTGCCTGCTTTTAAGGTATTCACCCAATTGGTCAAAAAGTTGGGAGCTGTTTCACACCAACCATATTGAAGTGGAAGGCGTGCTATGGTCACTTTATTAGGATACATTAATTCGGCTAAATGTTCTGTTTTAGCTTTATCAATACCATAAGTCATGATTCCATTTGCAGCCTCTTTTTCTGTATAAGGCGCCTTTTTTCCATCAAAAACAAGATCAGTAGAAGCAAAAATAAAGTGAATATCTAATTTTTGGCAAGCAGTGATTAGGTGAAAAGTAGCAGCACTATTAACTTTTCGGCAGTTTTCGGGATGATTTTCGCAGTAATTAGGATTAGATAAAGCAGCTAGGTGGATCACCGTATCTGGTTTAATTTGCTCTAAAAGCGCAACAAAAGCATCCGTATCGGTGATCGTTAGTGGATAGGAGGGAATATCTGCAAATTGGACCTTATTCTGGTGATAGGTACCGAATAATTGTCGATTTGCATGGTTCTTAGCGATAAAATGATGGCCTACAAAGCCAGATATACCAGTAATTAATATCTTTTTGCTCATTAGAATATATAAAAGTTAAATTTAGTATAAAGGTGACGCCTAAAATTGATAATATTAAGTTTTTAAGACATCTTTATAACAAAAATAGACTTATTTTTGCCCTAACCTACTAAATTCTTTGGCACCTCATACATTTCCGATAGAGAGATAATATAATTCAGGAATTAGATCATCATTGATCTAGTTTAACTATAAATTTGTAAAAGCTAAAGTTAACCCATGAACAGAGGAGATTCTACTAGAATTTTCGGTATTGACAAGCCCTTGACTACCTTCCTATGGTGGTTTGTTTTCCTGTTCCCACTATTCAACCTTTCTGCACAAACCAACCTTACTTGGAATAAAACCTTGGGAGGAGATGGTTATGAAGAACTCCAAACGATGGTCGAAACGGCCGATGGTAATTTTGTCTTTTTTGGCTCTCATACTTCTAATGTTTCGGGTGACATTACCCAAGCAAGTCGCGGACTTTCGGACTATTGGCTAGCTAAAGTAGATCAAGCCAATGGAAATATCATTTGGCAAAATACCTATGGTGGTAATCTAATTGATAATGGACGAGATATGGTGGCAACGAGTGATGGAGGATTTCTTTTGGGGGGACATTCTTCTACGGGAATCAATGGAACCAAAACAGATGTTTCTATCGGTGCTTGTTGGAATTGCATAGATTATTGGGTCGTCAAGACGGATGGTGATGGCAATCAACTTTGGGATAAAACAATCAAAGGAAATCAAATAGGTGATAGAATGACTACGTTGATGGAAACTTCTGATGGAGGTTTTGTCGTAGCTGGATATTCGGACTCTGATGCAGCGAATGATAAGTCAGAAGCCAATATTGGTGGAACAGATTATTGGGTGGTGAAATTGGATGTGGACGGTAATCAACTTTGGGATCGAACCCTTGGTGGAACAGGAGATGAACAGCCTTTCGCTTTAGTGGAATTATCTAATGGAACGATCTTAGTCGGTGGTCTGAGTTTTTCGCTTGATGATGGAAATCGAACCGCTCCTTCTCGTGGCTTATCAGATTATTGGATCGTTAATCTGGATGCGGATGGTAACATACTATGGGATCAGGCTTATGGTGGTATGGAGATTGATAATTTAAGAGACATGATTATTTCTAATGATGGAGGTGTATTGTTGATCGGTGAATCTTACTCTGGTGCTACTGGAGAAAAATCAGACCCAAGTAATGGTGAACGTGATATTTGGATGGTAAAAATAGATGAGGCTGGAAACTTTCTTTGGGATTCTTCTATCGGTGCCTCTGATCGAGATCAACCATTTAAAGTAACACAATCTCCCAATGATAATTTCTTAATCGCTTCTCTTTCAAAAAGTCCAGCGGATTTTGATCGTTCGCAGCCTTCTTTAGGAGGTGCCGATTATTGGTTTATCACCACAGATGCTAATGGAAATATAATAAAAGAGGAGGTTTTTGGCGGAGACCAAAATGACAATTTATATTATGCCTTGCCGATGCAGAATGGAGATATTATCTTAGGTGGAATTACGGCAACAGATACAAGTCCTCAAAAAACAGAACCCTCTCGTGGAAATAATGATATTTGGTTGTTAAAATATGAATCTACCCTCGAATTTTCTTTAGGCAATGATACTATTTTTTGTGTCGACGGAATGCTCAATTTAGATGCAGTTATCAACCCTTGTGATTGTTGTGTTTATGCTTGGGAAGATGGAAGTACTAACCCGACTAGAAATCTAGTAGTTGATCAGGACACTTCGATTATTCTATCCGTTCATGATGGATTTAATAGTCTAAAAATAGATACAATAAATATTGTAGCAACGGAACCACTAACCGTTGATCTAGGAGGAGATGCTTACCTCTGTGCAGGTGATTCTATTTTCTTAGATGCCCAAAATCCTGGACAAGATTTTTTATGGAGTCCAGGTAGTGCCATCACGCAAGAACTAACTGTTACGGCCGGAAATACCTATCAAGTTACGGTGACAGATCAGTATGGTTGTACCTATGGAGATCAAGTAACTATTAGCGATGTTGCCATAACGATTACTCCTGAAAATCCAATAATTTGTATTGGGGATAGCTTATTCTTAGCCAATGCTTGGCAAACAACTTCTGGAATGTATATCGACACCCTAGATAATTATGTAGGTTGTGATAGTATTATAATGACAGACCTATTTGTTGCAACCATCGATACGACACGGTTCTTTGACATCACGTGTGATCAAGCGCAAGCAGGAATTTTTTCCATAACAATGGATAACCAATATTTTTGCGATAGTACGATTATAAATACCGTGACTTATATCGCACCCGATACAACACGGTTGTTTGATGTCACGTGCGATCAAGCGCAAGCGGGAATTTCCTTCATGACAGTGGACAACCAATATTTTTGTGATAGTACGATTATAAATACGATAACGTATATCGCACCTGATACGAC
>CALGJS010000146.1 GCA_937927835.1 uncultured Saprospiraceae bacterium
TTTATATTAAAACTGGTCCCAAGGACCGTGGTAGCCGTATTTTTGGTTAGAATAGTAAAAGGCTTTTGCGGATCTTTAGTTACCTCAAAAAAAGCTTCTCCATCTAATTGAATCTGTCTTTCTCCAAAATTTGGATCATAACTGATCTTTGCTCCTTTGTTGAGTGTAACGACCGACTGATCGGGTAGCGTAACCAAGGTTCGAGGTGTAGTGGCGATGGTTTCTACTAGCATTGGTGTGCTAGACTGTGTAATTTGCCAAGCCCAGATGGCTCCCATGAGTAATAACCCAACAGCAGCAATTTTAGCGATAGCAGGCCAGAGACGAGGAATAGGTGTAGGGGATTTTGTGGTAGTAGTTGTTGTTTTTTCCTGCGTAGTCTCTAAAAATTTATCGAAAGCACGATCTGTATCCACCGCAACAGGTAGTTCATAATCGTTGGCCATTTCCCATCCTTCCACAATATCTGCGTAAATTTCCTGGTTTTGGGCGTTAGCAGCCAGCCATTCTTGCAAATGGTCCATTTCTCCTTCGGTTAATTGATCCGTCAGGGAGCGGTGAATCAGCGGTATATATTGTTCTTCTGTCATTATCGGTTCAGGTGGTTTACACCTATAAATTTTGTTGTTTTAGAATCTTCTGTAAGTAGGACGGATAAAATCAGCTTTACCCTAAGTACACAGTGTACTAATGTTATTTACGGTTATTTTTAATTACTGTTCTTAATTTTTTTAAAGCCGTGGTAATATGTGCTTCCACGGTCTTTAAAGTGACTCCTAATTTTTCGGCTATTTCTTTGTTTGAAAGCTGTTCTTTTCGGCTTAAAATGAAGACACTGCGGCATTTAGAGGATAAATTATCAATAGTTTCATTAATCAACTGTTCTAATTCATTGTTTTCCAGTTGTTTAGCAGCATCCGGTTGGGTGGTAGCGGCGATGGGAAGAATCGTTTCAGTGTCTACGATCTTCATTTTTTTGCTTTTGCGAATATCGTCCAAACAGGCATTGACGCAGCTACGGCGTAGATAAGCTTTTAGGGAAGTTTTGATGTTGAGTTGATCTTTTTGCTTCCAGAATTTCACAAAAACATCTTGTACTAGATCTTCTGATCGACTTTGATCGCGGATCATACGATTTACGACTTGTACCATTCCAGCGAAGTGACGCCGAAAGATCATCTCCATGGCTTTGGGACTATCGTTGGATAGGAGTTCCAAAAGCTGTTGGTCTGTATAGGGTGGTTGAGTCAAAATGCATAAAAGTTTGGGGAAAGATAGTATTTTTTTTGTTTTCGTTTGTTGTGGTTGGCGCGTTGGGGCGTGTATGGGCGTGTATGGGCGAATTGCAATTCGCCCTTGCACGCCCTTGCACGCCCTTGCACGGCCCAACGTCCGACGACCCTACACGACCTCGATCTCTCCTCGCAGATAAGTCTTCGCTCGTCCATACAGCTTTACCCGATTATCTTCTAGGGCACAAACCAGTTTACCACCTCGTGTGGATAGTTGTTTGGCAGAAAGGGTATCTTTTTCGAGTCGCTCAGACCAGTAAGGAGTAAGCATGGTATGTGCACTGCCTGTCACTGGATCTTCGTTCACACCGCTCTGTGGATAAAAGCAACGAGAGACAAAGTCTACGTCTTTTCCGGGAGCACTGACGACGAGGCCGCGACTTTTGAGTTGAGCGATGACTTCAAATTTTGGTTGAATATTTTCTAATTCCTCTTGGCTATTTAGAATGGCTAGATAATCGGATTTTCCTTTTAATACTTTTTGAGGAGTAATACCAAGTCCTTCATTGATTAGAATGTTTCCCCCTAGTTCTTTTGGAACATCCATCGGGAAATCCATCCGCATACCGGGATCGATTTTAGTGACGGTAAGTATTCCACTTTTAGTATTGAATAAAACACCAATGCCTTCGTGATTGAGTTCTTCGAATAGTATGTGGGCGGCAGCTAGGGTAGCGTGGCCGCAAAGATCTACTTCCGTAGTTGGCGTAAACCATCGAAGATCATATCCATCTTCTCCCGGAATAAAAAAAGCGGTTTCAGATAAATTATTTTCAGCGGCAATGGCTTGCATCGTCTCGTCTGGTAACCATTTTTTTAAAGGACAAACGGCCGCAGGGTTGCCTTTGAATAGCTCACCTGTGAAAGCGTCGACTTGGTAGATTTTTGTCATTGAGGGGTAATTAATAATGTTTAAATTAATAATTAATAATGCACTTTTGACGCGCTGTGCTCGTTGAATCGCTTCGCTTGTTGAGTGCTTCGCTGTTGAATCACTTCGTTTGTTGAATCACTTCTTTCATAAAAAAAGAAAAAACGTATTTACGTCTTATACGATAGCAAAGCTAAACAAGCGCAGCGTTTCAACACTTCAACAAGCGCAGCGTTTCAACAATAATTAAACTGCCTCGATAATCATTTTATTCTTCTTTCCATTATCTAAAAACAAGAAGCGATCATGAATTAAATCTGCGCTACTAACTGTGATATCTTCGCTAGTCGCTTTGACTTTATTGATTGAAATCGCATTGTTTTTTATGGCTCTTTTTGCGGCACTTTTAGATTCTAAGATGTCGGTTTGCTCTGTTAATAAATCAAGAATGTTTATCTGGCCATCAAGTGTAGATTTGGGTACTTGGTAAGAAGGAATTTCTTTGGCAATAGCGTTTAGTGTTTTTAGGTCAAGTTGTTTAACCATTTCGCTATCTACCTTTTTATTGAACATCAATTCAGATACTTTTAATACCGCTTCGAAGTCTTCGTCAGAGTGTACGCGTCTGGTTAATTCTTCCGCTAGAATTGCTTTTAGGCCACGAGGGTTGTCTGCGTATTCTTTTTCTAAGGCTTCTACTTCCTCTTTAGATTTGAGGGTAAAGTATCGCATAAATGTTGGGGAATCTCGATCATCTGCATTGATCCAAAATTGGTAGAACTGGTAAGGTGTCGTTTTTTCTGGATCGAGCCAGATATTTCCTGATTCAGATTTTCCGAATTTGGTACCATCTGCTTTTGTCAGTAGTGGCGTCGTTACAGCGAATGCTTTTTCACTTAAGTTACGACGAATAAATTCTGTACCAGAAGTAATATTTCCCCACTGATCTGAACCACCCATTTGGACGGTACAACCATATTCTTTAAATAACATTTGAAAATCGTATGCCTGTAATAATTGGTAACTAAACTCTGTAAAAGAAAGACCTGTTTCTAATCTATTTTTTACTGAATCCTTAGACATCATATAATTTACGGTCAGTGTTTTACCGACATCCCGTAAGAAATCAAGGATGTTCATTTCTTTATAAAAATCCAAGTTGTTGGCTAGAATAGCTTTATTGTCTCCTTCGGTAAAGTTGAGGAACTTTTCCATCTGCTTTACCTGATGTTGAAGGTTGCTGTCTAGTTCTTCGAAGGATTTGAGTTGTCTTTCTTTGTCTTTACCTGATGGATCTCCGATCCGTCCGGTTGCACCACCCATGAGTACCACAGGTTGGTGACCACTTTTTTGTAAAAGCGTCAGGAGCATGATTTGCACGTAATTTCCGATGGTCATAGATGGAGCCGTTGGATCGAAACCGATATAAGCCGTTACTTTACCCGCTTTAAAAGCTTCCTCCACACCAGGAGTTGAATCTTTGAGCATTCCTCTCCAACGTAATTCTTCGAAAAAATCCATAATTTATTTTTGTGAAAAAGTGATATTATTTTGAATAACCCATTTTGTCAACGGATAATTCGCAAAAGTATAAAAAATGTACAGTAGTTGAGGTGAAATTTGGTAATCAGGTGGAAGTTTATCCAAAAAAAACTATTTTGCGGAGGTTGATAACCAATTCAAC
>CALGJS010000147.1 GCA_937927835.1 uncultured Saprospiraceae bacterium
CGCCTCTGCGTCCTCTGCGAGAAATCAATAATTAAAGTAATCTAAAAAAATACCTCCATAGATAAAAAATATACTTTATTCGATTTTTACGTTCGAGTGTCTCTGCGTCTCTGCGCGACAAAAACACTAAAACACCTTCACACTTCTATAGCCCAAAAATCACTAATTCTTCGTATTATTTCTAATAAAAGACTTCCCAACCACCCCCACCAATTAAAAACAATTCCCTATATTTGCCCTCATATGAAAAAAGGCCGTACCATACTCGAAAAAGAGCGGTTTTCCCTCACCTTGGAGCGACTTTGTCATCAGCTAATTGAGCATTATGACAACTTCGAAGATACCTGTCTCATTGGTATCCAAACCAGTGGGGTAGTCATGGCCAATCGTATCCGTTTAGGACTTCAAGAAATCTTAAACATCGATTCTATCCAATCTGGAAATCTTGATATAACTTTCTATCGAGATGATTTTCGACTACGTTCCAAACCATTGCATCCAAGCAAGACGTCCATTGACTTTGATTTAGAAAACAAAAAAGTGATTTTAGTCGATGATGTATTGTATACCGGACGGACCATTCAAGCAGCCATGTCAGCATTGCAAGATCATGGTCGACCATCGCAAGTAGAAATGTTGACCCTCGTAGATCGTCGCTTTAATCGGCATTTACCTATTCGGGCAGACTATGTAGGCATCACGGTAGATTCCATTGACGAAGCGTATGTGCAAGTAGAGTGGGCAGAAGAAAAAGGGACAGACAAAGTTTTATTATTCGGTTCAAAAAGAGAAAAATGACGGGTTCACAGCTAAGCACCAAACATGTTTTAGGCATCAAGTATTTGACCGAAGCCGATATCCGATTGATCTTTGAAACCGCAGAGAATTTTAAAGAAGTCATCAATCGACCGATTAAGAAAGTTCCTTCCTTACGAGATGTAACGGTCGCCAATCTATTTTTTGAAAATTCTACTCGAACTAGATTATCTTTTGAATTAGCCGAAAAACGGCTCTCCGCTGACGTTGTCAATTTTTCAGCTTCCTCCTCTTCTGTAAAAAAAGGGGAAACACTCTTAGATACCGTAAATAATATTTTGTCCATGAAAGTGGATATGGTCGTTATGCGGCATCCCGCTCCTGGTGCAGCTTATTTCTTATCACAACATATCGATGCAAATATCATTAATGCTGGAGACGGTACCCATGAACACCCTACGCAGGCATTGCTCGACGCCTATTCCATGCAGGAGCAAATAGGAGATTTGGCAGGTAAAAAAATTGCTATTTTCGGTGATATTCTACACTCAAGAGTAGCGTTAAGTAATATTTTCTGTTTACAAAAACTAGGAGCAAAAGTCCGAGTTTGTGGACCGCCAACCCTGATTCCTAAACATATTGAGAAATTGGGTGTCTCTGTTAGTTATAGCGTAGAAGAAACGATGGCTTGGTGTGATGTAGCTAATTTATTGCGAATTCAGCTGGAGCGACAGGATATTAAGTTTTTCCCTTCTATTCGAGAATATGCGCAGTATTTTGGTATAAATCAGGATATTATCAATAAATCAGGCAAAAAAGTGGTCATTATGCACCCCGGTCCGATTAATCGTGGAGTAGAGATTTCTAGTGAAGTAGCCGATTCTTCAGACTCAATTATCCTTCAACAGGTAGAAAATGGGGTAGCCATCCGTATGGCAATTCTCTATCTTCTAGCAGCAAAAAGGTAGAATTTTTCGTTTTTTGTATGTAATCCACTCTTGATAAGTAGATATCCTACTTAGAACCCCAATCTAATTTCTGGTAGTTTTTGTTCGATGCTTCTAACTAGGGTTTTCAACCTGTGCTAGAAAAGGGAAAAATTTCTACTGCATTTTTTAATGTTAAAACTGAATACTGTATGAGCTAAGAAAATGTATCTAAAAAAGTAAATGATTGAACACTCTAGTTACTAACTTCCTAATAAGGAACCCCTTTAGTACGTTAAATTAGACAACTTCTTACTATATTGTGAAAAATAACCAAGTTATGCGTTTACTAATTTTCCTATTCTCATTCCTATTATTAGCCAATTTTACCGCTGAGGCGCAAAATTGTGCAGGACTTATTGTAGAAAATAAGACCTTAGGAAGCTCCCAAATTCTAAAGACTAAAGACCAAAAGATCGTTCAGCGAGGTACTTATAGTTATAATATTGAATTTAGTACCTCCACCTCCGGAGTGGTTGCCAAAGTGTATTCCAATGGTGGTGTTGAATTTAATCAGGATGATGAAATCATCTTTACCGATAGTGGTAAAAAAAGACAAAGTTACCGTTTTACGGAAATGGGAGAAATGAAAAAATCAGGTAATACACCGATTTTTATTAATACCCTACAATTAGATATGGCTGCTATTGATTGGTTTGCTTCTTCTCCAATCAAGATCATGTATTTGCGTAATAACGTGACGAATAAAATGCTGAAGCTAACCGTTACTGCTCAACGGCAAGCAGAATTTAGAAACCTCGCAAAATGCTTTAGTGCTTCATTGGATCGAGGTAAAGTAAATGATGTTAAATTGACCAATAATAATTTTTCACCAAAACCAAGTGGTGGAAGTAGCGGAGCGCCGATTAGTGCTACCTCATCAGGTGCCGGTCGTAGAATTACAGATGTTAGTTTGTTAAATGATAAAGAGTTGGCAGATCTAAAACAAGAATTGGCAACTATAAAAGAAAAGCTTCGAGCTGAAATACAGTTAGAACGAGATAAAGCCGATAAAATAAAAAGTCAATTACAGGATGAAGTAGGACTAGCTCGAGAACAAGCTGCTGAGAAAAAAGCAGAGTTCGCGCAAGAAGTATTGGCGGCACGGGAAAGATCTAGCGCAGAAATGGGCAAGTCTCAACAAGCGGTTGCCGAGTCCGTCCAAGATGCACGTTCTAAAGCAAATCAAGAAATTGAGAAAATCAACGGTAACGTAATTGAAAGTCGTAAAAAAGCCGATGCCGAAGTTGCGAAAGCAGAATTAGAAAGTGCGCAGGAAGTAGCAGCAGCTCGTGAAAAAGCAGCCGTGGAAATTAAAGCCGTGAAAGAAAAATTAGAATTGGCAAGGGTAGAGTATAGTGATGAGATTGCCTCAGCAAGAGAGAATTCTCAACAAGAGCTTAACCGTATTCGAGAAGAAACGGCTAATGCAATTTCAGAGGCAAGAGCTAAAGCAAAAGAGGAACGAAATAAAACGGCTGAAGATGTAGTAACTTCTAAAAAGACGGCTGCTCAACAGATTCTACAAGTAAAAGAAGAAACAGCTGAACAGATTGCGCAAATTAGAGAAAATGCTGTTTTGGAAAAAGAAAAAGTAGCTTTTGAAGTAGCGGAATCTCGTCGAAAAGGTGCAGAAGAAAAAGCGTTATTACAAGAGAATGCTGCCTCTGAAATGGCAGATATTAAAGAGAATATTGCTAGAGAAAAAGAGGCTTCTGCTATCGAAGTAGCAGAGACTAAACGAAAAGCATCTGAGGAAATTAGTAATACTCGCCAGCAAGTAACAGACGCGAAAACGGACTCTAATAAGGAAGTAGCCAATACGCAAGCGATGACTGCTCAAGAAATTGCCGCAGCTAAAGCAAAGGCAGAGGAAGAAAAACAGGCAGCAGCAGAAGATGTAGCCGCTGCTCGTAATCGCGCCGGTCAAACGATCGCTGAAATCAATCAAGAAGCAGCTGGAAAAGTGGCGGAAGCTCGAGAAAAAGCAGAAACAGAAAAAACAAAAATAGCCACAGATGTAGCTGCAGCTAAAGAACGTGCGCAAACCGAAATGGCTAAGATTCAAGAAGAATTGAAAAAAGCGATCGAGGAAGCTAAAGCTAATGAGGCAGCAGTAAAAGCCAGCTCTGCAGAAGAAGTAGCACTTGCTAAGCAGAGAGCGGCAGAAGCTATTAAAACAGCACAGGAGACAGCAGCAGCAGAAGTGAAAAATGCCAATGCAAAAGCCTCTGAGGCTAAAACAGTTTATGCAACAAATGTAGCAAACAGCCAACAAACTGCTCAAAACAAAATCAAAGAAATTCAAACAGAGGTGGCAGCGAAAATTGCAAAGGTAAAAGAAGAGGAAAAGAAAAATCAACAGATGACCGCCGAAGAGGTGCAAGCGGCTCGTAATAATGCAGCTAGTGAAGTAGCTAAAGCTCGAGAAATGGCTGCTAATCAAATCGCGAAAGCTAAAGAGGAAGCAGTGATCGCTCAGCAAACGGCGGCAAATGAACAGGCAGAAGCCAAACGGAAAGCTGCTGAAAATATCGCAATTACTCAAGCGGAAGAAACCGCAGCTATCTTGAAAGCCAAAGAAGAATCAGCTGCAGCTAAAGAGGCAGCGGCTAACGAAATGGTGATGGCTAAAAATAATTCTGCCGCAGAAATTGCTGCTATTCAAGAACAAACGGCTAATGAAATTCAAAAGATTAAATTGGCAGAAGCAGCAGCCAAAGAAGAAACGGCTTTAGCAATTTTAAAAGCCAAAGAAGAACGGGCTTCTACCGTGGCTCAAATCAAAGAAGAGGAAGCTAATGAAGTGGCAGCAGTAAAACAACAATCTTCCGAGGCGATCGCTTTAGCTAAAAATGAAATGGACGAGCAAAAAGCAGCTTATGCGAAAGAAACTGCGGAAGCTGCTGAGGAAGCAAAAACAGAAATTGCAGCAGTTCGACAAGAAACTGCAGATAAAAAACAACAGTATCTTAGCGATGCAGAGGAAGCAAGAAAGACTTCTCTAGCTGAAATTTCAGCTTCCCAAAAAGAATCTTCTGATGCTGTTTATGCTGCAAAAGAAGAGGCGAAAGCTCAAATTAATCAGGTAAAAGAAGAAACGGCCGTTTTGATCCGAGAAGAAAAAGATGCCTTGAAACAGGCTCAGTCCGAACTAACCCAAATTCAAGATGCAATCACAAAAGCAAAAGCGGAATTGGCTAAACTTAAAGAAAAATAATTAAGGATTCTTGCTGGGATTTTTAAAAAAAAACTATTATTATTGTCAAAGAAGTTGTTTAACAACTTCATATTGTTAAAATTTCAAAAAAAATATTATTATGGGATTTGATGTATTTAAAAGCGAAAAAAACGGAAAGTATTACTTTAACTTAAAGGCAAAGAATAGCCAGGTTATTTTGGCTAGTCAAGGCTACGCAGATATTTCTGGTGTAAAAACTGGAATTGCTTCTGTTAAAAGAAATGCTGCGAATAAAGATAATTTCGTAATCAAAAATTCTACAAACGGTAAAGTATTCTTCAACTTAGTAGCAGGTAACAACCAAGTTATTGGTCATAGCCAAGTATATGCTTCAAAAGATGGTGCTAACAGAGGAATCGCTTCTGTTCAAGAAAATGCTAAAGATGCTGAAGTTAACATGATGGCAGACTAAAAGAGCTATTTCCTGATAAAAAAAGACCTGATTTACTTAGTAGATCAGGTCTTTTTCTTTGTTCATACTTCACTTTCTACCTCACAAGTTAAATCAGAAAGTTGGTCTTGAAAAAAAGAAATATATAATATTTTTTGAAGAAAAATTATTTATTACGAAGTCGAATATCTATTAATTTTTTTTATAAACATATAGGCAAATAGCACTTTTTTCGCGCCCTATTACCGCGATATTCTGCCGCGATATTTCTATGTGTCCTATATGCCTATATGGTAAAAAAACACATAAACCACTGTTTGATAAAAAAGGAGAAGAAAAGAAATGTATTAGGATATTAAATACCTACTATAATTTTTTATAAACACGTATGCACATAGTACTTTTTTCGCGCGATATTCTGCCACGATATTTCTATGTGCCTATATGGTGAAAAACACTAAATAATATTTTTTCAAAAAACTCAAAAAAGTAAACTAGCTAATTTTAAGCGACTTTAGTTTAAGGAGTATTTTAAGGAAATTACCTATTTCAGTTTGACTCAAAGTTTTATAAGTATTGATAATCTTCTGATTTAACTCTTTAGCTGCTTTTTCAAATACCTTTTCACCCGATTTACTTATCTTAATTTCTACCTGTCTTCGATCTGAATCACTTATCTTTCTGATAACAAAACCCTTTTTTTCCAATTTTGCTACTAGACGAGAAGTATTAGACATCTTATCAAACATCTCCTCGGTTAAGGATTTGATAGAAGCTGGTTTGCCTTTAGTAAGATATAAAGTTTTGAGAATGATGTATTGCTGAAAAGATACTCCATGTTTTTTCAATAGGGAGGTTTTCGCATTAAGCATCGCCGAAGCAACCGCCATAATGGCATCGTCTGTTTGTACGATTGGATGCTCAAAGCCACCTTCAAGGTCGGTCTCTTTGAATGTCATTTTTTTCTGTATTGTTGTTGTTATCTCTTTCTTCTATATGGCTAGAAATATTAATAACCATATTTTGACGCAAAAGGGCCAATCATCTATTAGTCAATATTTATTTGACCAAAATTCGATCGCACGAAGATAGTAAAATTGATTAATTACACAATCATACTAGGGATTTATTTATCAATTATAGGGGATTCACACAATGGTCCTTTTTTTAAGGTAGTTCTCACCTTATCTTTACAGTGCAAGTAAATATTTTTGACGAACGGGCAGTTCGGCCGTCCGCTAAACTTTAAGTTTGGTGTGACGGTTTTTTTATTTTTAGGGTAGAAAAAATGAATAAAGTCGTAGATTGGATAAGTTATATTTTTCTATGGTATTAAAAACTTGATTACAGAATTGATTAAATAGTTTTTAATAATAGAATTTTTTAATTAGTCTTCCTCTATAAATTACTTTGCTTCACTCAACCGTAGTCAAGTGAAGCAAGGTAAAAGGAAGAAACAAGACTTCCTATCGCAATAAGGTAGTATTCCCACTAGCCGTCTTTTCTTCTCCATCTTGATAGCGAACCGTCACCTGCCAGATATAAACTCCAGAAGTCATTCTTTCATTTCGGTAGGTACCATTCCAACCGGCTGCTGAATCATTAATCATAAATTTACCATTCTCATAAAGTAAACTTCCCCAACGATCAAATACTTTATAGGTCAGCACTTCTGTTCCAGGAACACCATGCACTAATAAATTATCATTACTTCCATCACCATTCGGTGTAAAGGCAGTTGGTACCAAAATTTGACGCGCCTTATTTACTTTAACTTCCACACTAGTTTCTCCTATACATCCACGACTGTCTTCTGCTACTACATTATAAAGTGTTGTATTTTGAGCAATGCTCCAAGGACTTTCACAATTAGGTAAACTATCTGGATAACAGCTCAGCGTTCCATCATAGGCACCTGACCAGAAAATATCAACCGCTCCAATTGCATTCTCTACCTCTGCTACTAATTGCAAACTATCTCCTAACATCATCTCTAACTCTATACCCGCATCTACCATAACTGGTAAAGGTTCGTTGATGGTTACTTGCGTTGAAAATTCACATCCTTTGGCATCTTGTACCCGTATTTCATAATCACCTGCACGGACACCAACTTGTACCCGAGATCCACCAAATGGTTCTTGATCTAAGGCATAGCGATAGGGTGGAACTCCTCCACTAGGAATAATCGCAATTCGTCCATCACGATCACCAAAGCAGGTAGGATCAATTAATTCTGTCGATGCACTTAGCACATCTGGTGCTTCCACCAATTGGGTAGAAACCGTAGAACAACCTCTACTATCCGTAATGGTTAATTCGTAACTGCCAGCTTCGATGCGATCAATTTCTGAATCATTACTTCCAGTAGACCAATCATATTGATAAGGAGCGGTTCCTCCAGAAATGGTGGTACCGATAATTCCATCGGCTTCGCCAGGGCAACTGATATCGCTAACAGAAAATGTAATGTTTAACGCATCTGGTTCTGTGACCGTTATTTCTTCAACACTACTACAGGAATTATTATCTGAAACGGTTACTAGGTAAACACCACTTGCAAGATTAGTCGCAGTTTCGGTGGTTTGATTTCCAGCATTGGCGCTCCATTGGTAAGTGTAAGGTTGCGTTCCACCAGCTCCGCTTACGGATGCTGAACCATTATTACCATCCGCACAATCGGTTCCAATAATATCTTGTACTAAGATGCCAATTGCATCAGGATTGCTAATTTCAATTACTTCACTGGCCATACAACCAATCGCATTGGTGACCGAAACAGTATATCGTTCTCCACCTTCCAGATTATTGATGCTTGCCGTTACTTCATTCGTACTCCAAACAAATTGATAATCATTAATATTGGATGGACTTCCATTCACTTCAATACTCGTAATTTCTGCCTGTCCATCTGTTCCATCAAAACACAATGGACCAGTTTCACTCATCCGAATTCCTATTTCTGGATCTTCCATAATCTCGGTAGTTTGAGTGGTGCTACATCCAGATTGATCGGTAACGACTACCTCCCAATTACCTGCCGGTAAATTAGTTACCGTTGGTGTAGTTTGATTTTGATGATTCCATAAAAAAGAAATATTACCTGTACCACCCGCAGGAACCACCGTTGCAGTTCCAGTAGATTGTCCAAAACAAACGGTATCCATTGGCGTAACCATTGCGGTCAATCCGCTAGCCGGTTGGGAGATCGTTGTGGTTTCTTCGAATTCACAACCGTTGTTATCGGTAATCGTCAGATCGTATGTTCCGGCAGCCAAATTATCTAAATCTGATGCCGTAGCAGTAAAGCCATTTGGACCAGTCCAACTATATTGATAAGGTGCGATTCCTCCAAAAACGTCCGCACTAAGTGTGCCCGTTGTTCCACCAAAACAATCTACATCTAGTTGATCGAAATCATTACCAATAGATAAAGGTTCTACCACATCGGCAGTGATAATTTCTTCACAACCATTGCCATCCGTTACCGTCACAAAATAAATATTGGCTAATAAATTGGTAGCGGTTGCCGTAGCTTGACTGCCTGCGTCCACATCCCAGGTGTAGGTATAATTTCCATCTCCACCAGAAGCCATCACCGTAGCGGTTCCGGTAGCTGTTCCACTACAGGTAGCTGGGGTAGACGTGGCCATTAATTGAATGGCATCAGGACTGTCGACTATATAAGTTTCTTCGATTTGGCAACCCAAGTCATCTGTGATCGTTACGGAATAAATACCACCTGCTAAGGCAGTTTGTTGAGCCGTATTTCCATTAACACTCCAAATATATTGATAATCAGCAGCAACCGTTCCACCACTTACATTGAGTGAAATACTTCCATCTGTTGTATTAAAACAAGAAGCTGGTAAAGTGGTATCCAAAACAGTTAATGCAGCTGGTTCAGAAATATTGGTTGTTAATTCTTTAGAACAACTAAGTCCATCGGTTACCGTAACCGTATAGTCTCCAGCAGGAAGATTCGAAAGGTCTTGTTGGTTATCTCCATGAGACCAGTTAAAACTATAATTTCCATCACCTCCGTCAACCAATAGTTCTATACTTCCAGTGGCGACATTATTACAATTTAAATTATTAATATTTCCGAAAGATAAAACCAATTCCGCATTTTCTAGGATTTCGAATTGTTGGGTTTGTAAACAACCATTTGCATCCGTAATATTAATTTGATAAGTACCCGCAAGTTGATTGGTTAAGTCCGGTGTATCTCCTAATACATTTCCAATCATATCCGTCCATTCTAAAATATAGGGAGCATTTCCTCCACTAATGGTCAGATTGATTTGACCATCATCATTTCCAAAACAATCAATATTGGTAATATTTTCTACTACATCAATACCCGCTGATTGTTGAACCTGAACTGTTTCTATTGCTTCGCATCCATTACCATCTGTTACGGTTACGGTATAACTTCCTGCTGGTAAATTATTGACAACAGGCTGAGTAACGATGGTACCATTGATATCCCAAGCATATTGAAAACCACCCATTCCACCAGTAGGAGTCGCTTCCACGGTTCCTGTATTTCCACCTGCACAACCAACAGGACTACTGGTGGTAGCCAGATCAATCGCATCCGGAGCAGGGACAAGAATAGATAATTGATTTTGACATCCTTGGTTGTCTACTACGGTGACGGTGTAAGTTCCACCACCTAAGTTTAGACGATCTTCGGTAGTGATGATTGGATCATCTGACCAAATAAAACTATAATTTCCATTTCCACCCATGATCATCATATCAATAGAGCCATCTGTCTCTGTTGCACAGGTAGCAGCAACGGTCGTTTGGTTGATGATAATGGCCGGTGTTTCAGGAATTTCGAAACTTCCAATTTGTACACAAGAACTTTGATCGGTTACGGTCACCTGATAGGTTCCCGCTCCTAAACCAGCCGAAGTTTGACTCATCTGTCCATTTTCCCATAAGTAAGTATAGTTGCCTGCACCACCAGTTGGGTTTACCATCAGATTTCCATTTTGTCCATTAAAACAAGTTGGAGAAGTAGGTACAAAGTCTAAAGTTATTTCTTCATTTTGCGTAATATCCACCATGACATTATTGGTACAACCAGCCGCGTCTCTTACCGTCACCGTTGCCATTCCAAGCGAAAGTCCGGTTGCCGTTTGATCGGTTTGACCATCGCCCCATAAATAAGTATACGGTGGTGTTCCTCCATCAGGAAGTGCAGTAGCCGTTCCGTCTGCTCCGTTAAAACAAGTAATAACCGTATTGGCAGAAGTTAGGGTTAAAAGAGCAGGCTCCGGCATCACAAAATTTGCTATCTCAGAACAACCGGTTTGATCTGTAACCGTTACAGAAACAGGACCCATGGATACATTCGTATTAATAGAATCGATACTGCTATCTTCCCAAAGAAAAGTATAAGGTCCATTTCCACCAGATACAACGGCAGCTACTGCGCCGTCTATACCACCATTACAATTAATAGAGTCCGAAATCTCGATACTTGGAATCAAAGCATTAGGTTCGGTGATGGTAAATGTTTCACTACTAGAACAACCTATATTATCAAATAATAAGAGATTATAATCCCCGGCAGGTAAATCTGTAAAGATTCCGGTTGAATTATTTTCTACACCAACCAATTCAAAAAAGAAAGGTGGAGCCATTCCGTTTGCACTTCCAGTCACGGAACCTGTTGGTGTACCATTACAGGCTGCTGGTTCTACGGAAACAATGGAAAGATCTGGTGGTGTACAATCTAGGGTATTACAGGTAAAAGATTGAATGAGGGCATCGCAATTTCCAATTCCTCTGATTTGAATATCCACCATCTGATCAAGCGATAATCCTGAAATCAAATGTTCCAAATTCCCATTTACTGGAATCCATCCAGTATTGTCAATATTAATTTCGTAATCATCTGCTCCAGCTACTGCTGCCCAATCCAGAGAAATACTATTGGTGGTTGGATCACAGTTGGCGATTGGAGCTGGAATAGATTCACTGACTTCGATGGTGATTTCATCTTCAAGAGAACAACCATAAGTATCAGAAATAACGAGTCTATAAGTGGTCGTGGTAGAAGGTGTAGCGATTGGATCCGGACAATCTGTACAACTTAATCCTTCTTCAGGTGTCCATTGATATTCTACTTGATATACTGGATTAAAACAGATGGTCCAATCACGGATTGTTCCAGGGAATCCAGTTTGGTCAATCTTTGCGGCGAGATACCATTCACCATTGGTTGGTCCACCATAAATATCTTCAAAGTTTCCTTCTGGATACCAGTCACCTGTAAAAGGAGGGGCAGTGTTTGGAGCTTGACCGCCAAAATTAATTGTATCAGTTGCTGTTGGCGTAAAGCAGGCTTCAATATAATCATTTCCACTACCTCCATTATCCGTAGAAAGTTCTAGAAATTGACCATTAGGCGTAAATAAAAATAAGTCAATATCACTCACCCAATTATGATCCACATTGACACAAATACTTTTGATCGCTTCCGGTTGAAGTGTCACTGGTTGGACCCCAATAACATTAACAGGTGAAATCGTTGGCTGAACGCCTGGAGCTGGTGGAGCATTATCACTAATCACCACAATTGGAAAGTCAGTAGTATTTGTAAAGGTTGGAGGATCTGGAAGAACCACGGGAATGCTACCATCAAGTTGGACTGGAGTCATAGGGCAAACAATAGTATCAGGTCCAAGATCTAGCGCGGTTAATTGATTATCGTTTAAAAGGAAATAAAAAGTATCGCGGTTACAAATGTCTCGTTGAATATCAATACCAATCGTCTCAACTGGCTCATCAATTCCATCCTCAAATACAATGATCGGAACACTAATAGAAGACTCGCCAGCAAGAATGGTCAAGTCATCTGGGATAGCAGAATAATCGACTCCTGGTGTGGCAGTTCCAAAGATCGTATAGTCTAAAGTAAAATCGGTTTCGGCCGGACTTGGTAAATTAAAAGTCAACGCACCATCTGTACAACCTTCTGCTAGACTACCATCTAGAGAGAAAGTGTTAAGTTCTACTTGAAGGGATCCTGTTCCAAAACTACGTGCTTCTAGAAAAACCGCAGAATCAAAGTTTTGATCCGTTACATCTGCTACAGACATTACGATGGTATATTCTTCACAAGGAGTTACTACAGCTTGCGCAAAAAAGGTTTTAAGGTAACCATCAAAGGTAAGATTTGGACTACCAGTATTGTCTCGATAATATGCACCATAGTCCAAACTTCCATCCGGAGGTGTACAATTTTCCAGCAATCCGTTTCCACCGACTAGACCTGGATTTACGTTATTAATCGTAACGGGTAAATTAGTGAATGTCAGACCTGTCGGATCGCTTAATTCAGGAACCAGGGCAATATTAGCGGCATTATTCGGGTAAGGACCGTTGATGCCTGGGCCATGAATAAAGAAGCCAAAGATATCATTGAAATTGGAACAAGCATATTCAGGATATTCTTCTGAAGCAAAAGTATATCGAAAACGAAGCGTATCAGCGGTAGGAATGAATCGAATGGTATATTTTGTTACATCCCGAAGATTGTTCGAAATCGTATTCAAGTAAGGATCGTTCACCATTTCATTCGAAGTTGGATCACTCGTACCCGGCATATCATTAGCGGTGGCTACGGTAGTAGCAAAACCAGTAGACATGACAATTCCACGCCCAATTCCAATATCACTCTGACCATTGGTAAAATACCCAACGGAGTTATCTGTTCCTTCATGGGTAACTTCTAATACTTCAACTCCACTGTCTAGGAAAACACTGGTTATTAAACTTTCTGGTGTAAACAAGGCACCGGTAGGTTCTACCTCTATTTGTGCAGATACGGAATGGTAAGCGCAAAGGAGGATAAACGAAAGAAAGATGTGGCTTAAATAGGTTTTAATTAAATTCATGCAAGCTTTGATTTGTTCACAAAATCGACGGAGGTTCGTCAATTTTGATGTCTGGTGTTGGTGTTTGTTGGCTCTAAGATATTTAATTTCTCAATTGTGATGATTTAATTTGTCAAAATTCCTTCAAATATGCTATGTTGGTGACCAAACTCTGCTTATAATTACCCTTTTTGGGGTACCGATTTCTTCCATTTGGCTATAAAATGGAAGAGTTTGTCCAAAAAATGTTAAGGTCTGTAGAGATATGCCTTATATTTGCAGCATAGAGACCTTATTTGATATGAAAGATTTATTTCTGAATATTAAATAGAATGATATCGTTAATTATATTATTCCATTTTTTTTGAATTCCTTGATTTGCATTTATAAGTGTTTCTTTAACAGAATTTATTTAAGTTGTTTAAAATCAATAATATATGACGTTTTTT
>CALGJS010000148.1 GCA_937927835.1 uncultured Saprospiraceae bacterium
GGAGCGACAATGGAATGAGCAACCTTTTAAGCAAACTGGCGTTGCGAAATTTAATCGACATGATTACTCGGGTGCGATCAAAGATTTTTTAAGAGCATTAAAGGATTCACCGAATGATCGGGACCTGCATTTTAATCTGGCTTGCTGCTACTCTATTGAGGAAGAAACGATGATGTCTTTATATCACTTGGATAAGGCGATCGAAAATGGCTATCAAAAATTTGATAAAATTCACCGTCATAGTTTTTTAAGTTATGTTCGACAACAGCCGCAGTTTCAGGAATTTGTAGACAATGATTATCAGCTGATTAATTATTATGAGGAAGTGGAAGATGCGTTAGATGAACAACCGGAAGGATTGGAGCTGGATGGCTTAATTGAACAGATTAAGAAATTGGGGGAATTGAGAGAGAAAGGGATTTTGACGGAGGAGGAGTTTAGGGAGCAGAAGCGACGGTTGTTGTAGGGTGCTCTTCTGGCGTGTTTGTTTGACAATTGGCTTTCACGCGATTTAGTGATTTTGGCTTACGATAGGCGGACAATTGGTGCTCTTCTGACGTGTTTGGTTGGCGATGGGCATTCAGGCGATTTAGTGATTTTGGTTTACGGTGGGCGGACGATTGGCTCTCTTCTGACGTATAATAATATGCAGATGTTCTTTTGACTTATTTGGCTTACGATGGGCGCTCTTCTAACGTTGTGTTATGCGGATTTTTATATTGAGGGGCCAGCGCTCGCCTCTAGCTTCCCGCAAGTGTGCGGAACGAGCTCTAAAGGAGAACCCCGCCCACAGAGGTATTCTTAAATTTGGATACTAGTCTTCCTTTATTCGTTGGTTAATAATAAGTTCAAGCACTTTAGTCATTAGTCCATGCAAATCTCCAGGTTATTTCTCCTTTATCGGTTGTAACTCGTAAAAAGGGCATCCCTTCTTTTAAAAAATCCAACTTTCCTCCAAAAACTTTTAGGTTAACTTCTATATTTTTTACTGTTGGATTAAATGTCTTAAAAGCTATTCGTTTTTGATTAGAATCATAAAGATAGTAACCTGTGATTAAACAATCTTCTGTTGATAACTCCAATCCTTTATCTGTGGTACTTGGAAATAATGAAAGGTTTTGCTCGTCCTTAAAATTATACATTGGAACTTCTCTAATACAACTAAATAAATTTTCTTTAAATTTTTGTAAGGTTTGTCTTGTAACTGAATGAGATATTTGCCCAGAAACCATCCCATTTTCATAAGGTAAATAGTATTTTCCAGTGGTAAGAAACCAATAATCTTTTCTAACTTTTGGGTTATGACTTAAAGCAAGAATCAAGGTATCCTGTGGAGAAAATATTTTGAGTGATTGTCCACAAGTCATCATGCTATTTCCACCAGTAACTAATATGGTATCTTGAGAAACCTCCTGATGAATGTTATCAAGGATAGTTATCTCCATAGTCTCTATAATTCCTACCGTAGGATTGCTATTGACTACCGCCCTTACAATATAAAGGTCTTCATTAATACTGTTACAAAAAAATAAACCATCCAAACAACAAGCACAAGCGATTGCCGATTTTTGAATCGTAACAATGGATAAGATAATGAATATACTTTTTAAGAGAATATCTTTTTTCATGATTTTTTAATTTCATTCAATAGTCTTTTATAAAAGTAATATATTTTAGTATAAACGTAAAAGAGAATCCTAATTACACATCCTAAAAAGCAGAGAAAGTCAATCCTCCGGAAAATCAAATTCCAATTGGATATTATCATCAGGGGTTTCGCGGGTAAGGTTGGAGACGGAGATACCTAAGAGGCGGACGGCGCCGGCTTCGGTCCAATATTGGGTGAGGAGTTCTTGGGTGATATTTTGGAAAATTTCGCGGGTTCGGATTTCGCGTTGGAAGGTTTTGGAGCGGGTGTAGATTTGGAAGTCGGGGGTTTTCATTTTTAGATTGATGGTACGACCGTAGTTGTCATTCTTTTCCATATAATCAAATACTTTTTGGGCGATGGGTTCGAGGAGCGCCCACATGGATTCGAGGTTGTTTTGATCTTCGGAGAAGGTACGTTCGGCACCGATGGATTTACGACGGCGGTTGGGTTGTACGGGGCGGTGATCTTCGGCGCGGATAATTCGGTAGTAGTGTCGTCCGGGTTTACCAAATCTTTTATACATTTCTATCTCATCAAATTGCTTGAGATCTGCTCCGGTGCGGATTCCCATCTTGTGCATTCGAGCTGTGGTTACTTTTCCGATCCCATGAAATTTTTCGACGGGGAGTTTTTCTAAAAAGGCTAAGGCTTCTTTAGGACGGATGACTTTGATTCCGTTGGGTTTATTGATATCAGAAGCGATCTTTGCTAAAAATTTATTAAAAGAAACTCCTGCGGAAGCGGTGAGTTGAGTTTGCTCAAAAATTTTGGCGCGGATGGCTTCGGCAATTTCCGTAGCAGCGGTAATTCCTTTTTTATTTTCCGTGACATCGAGGTAGGCTTCGTCGAGGGAAAGTGGTTCGATCAGGTCGGTGTGTTCCGCAAAGATGGCGCGAATTTGCTGGCTGACTTCTTTGTATACCTCGAATCTTGGTTTGACAAAAATTAGATCAGGACATAGTCTTTGAGCCGTCATGCTAGGCATGGCGGAGCGCACTCCATATCGTCGGGCTTCATAACTTGCCGCCGCCACTACTCCACGTTGTCGACTCCCTCCTACGGCTACAGGTTTTCCGCGCAGGTGAGGTTGGTCGCGCTGCTCTACGGAGGCGTAGAAGGCGTCCATATCGATGTGGATTATTTTTCTATTCGTAATCAAAATATACAGATAGCTAAAATGTCAAAGTTCTAGTCTTTTACTTTTACAAAAGTAGTTATTTATTTTGGGCTCTTAAATAAAAATACAAAACCGGCTACTGAATTAACAGTGCCGGTTTTGTATACTTTTGAATAATTGATGAATCCTAATCTGCTTTGACAAAACGAAGCGTTCTGATATCATAGCGATGCACCGTCCTCAAGAAGTAAACTCCATTGGTTAAATCCTTTAAAGGTATATC
>CALGJS010000149.1 GCA_937927835.1 uncultured Saprospiraceae bacterium
ATTACTAAGGTACCGTCGCGGTCGATAAATAATATTTTTTTCATGCGTTAAAATCAGTTTTGAAATTTTTTAATACGGTGATTAGTCGCTTGTTTTCAGCAGGAGTACCGACGGTAAAACGTAAGCAGCCAGCGCATCCAATTACGGAGGAACGGTCACGAACAATGATGTTGTTTTTTAATAAGAATTCGTAAACCATCCGAGGGTGATCTATTTGTACTAATAAAAAATTTGCGTCAGAAGGATAGATTTTTTTTATAAAGCCTAAGTTAGAAAAAGCTTGTTCCAAGAAATCTCTTTGTTGTAAAGTAGATTGTATGTTGGCTTCTTTTTCATTGACGTTATCTAAGGCTTTTAGTGCTGTAGCTTGGGTTAGTTGGTTGATGTTGTACGGAGGTTTTACTTTGTTAAGGAGTTGAATGATTTCAGGATTGGCAAAGGCCATCCCTAATCGAATTCCTGCTAAACCCCATGCCTTTGAAAAAGTTTGTAAGATGACCAAACGAGGATATTTTTCTAATAATTTTGTACAACTCTCTTGTTCTGAAAAATCAATATAGGCTTCGTCTACTACTAGAATGCCTTTAAAGTTTTCCAATAATTCGATGATTTGTTCTAGTGGAATATTGTTTCCAGTTGGATTGTTTGGACTACAAATAAAGAGGATTTTAGAACGTTCGGTTACTCGATTCAAGACCTCTTTTGTTTTAATTTTAAAATCATCCGTTAAAGGAATTGTGACGATTTTGACATCAGATAGCGCGGCAGAAACTTTATACATTCCATAAGTAGGTGGTAACGTAATAATTTCGTCTTTACTTGGTTCACAAAATATTCTGATCAATAAGTCGATGGCTTCGTCGCTTCCATTTCCTAAAAAAATCTGTTCTTCTTTAACTTGTTTTTCAAAAGCTATTTTCCTTTTTAATTTTTTCTGAAGTGGATCTGGATATCGATTTAATCCATTGTCAAACGGATTTTCATTCGCATCCAAAAAGACCTCCGCTATTCCAGCAAACTCACTCCTTGCAGAAGCATAGGCTTCCATTGCTAAAATATTTTTCCTAACTAAATTTTCTATAGAATTCATTTTCAATATTTAAATTTTGATACTGATTTTCTTTTTTCTAAAAGAATAAAGTAAACATTTCAAAAAAGCCATTCCTTACTCTGTACCCAAGCAATTATTCATTATTCATTATTCATTAACCTCAATCGTATACTCACTGCCTCTTTATGCGCCTGTAATTCCTCTGCTGCTGCCATCAATTCTACTGTTTTACCAATATTTTCTAATCCTTTTTTACTTAGTTTTTGGAAAGTAATTTTTTTAACAAAAGCATCTAAGTTCAAACCACTATAACTACGAGCATAACCATTTGTTGGTAGCGTATGATTTGTACCACTCGCATAATCTCCTACAGACTCTGGTGTGTAATTTCCCATAAAAACAGAACCAGCGTTGGTTACCTTTTCGGCAAAAGCCTCTACATTTTCTACTGCTAAAATTAAATGTTCAGGAGCGTATTGATTGATGGTGTTGAGCGCAGTATTTTGATTTTCTAAAATTAGAATTGGACTGTTTTTAAGTGCTTGTGCTGCAATTTTCTGTCGTGGTAATTTCGCTAATTGAAGATCGATTTCTGTCAAAACTTTTTCAGCGAAAGTTAAATCAAAAGCGACCAGAACGACTTGACTATCTACGCCATGTTCCGCTTGCGACAAAAGATCTGCTGCAACAAAACCAGCTTCTGCAGTGTGGTCGGCTACTATCATTAACTCCGAAGGGCCAGCAGGCATATCAATTGAGGTACCTTGCTGACTGACGAGTTGTTTGGCGGTGGTTACGTATTGGTTACCCGGACCGTAAATTTTATAAACGGCTGGAATGGTTTCCGTACCATAAGCCATTGCCGCAATAGCTTGTGCGCCACCTACTTTAAAAATTTTGGTAACGCCACAAAGATCTGCTGTGTATAAAATCACAGGATTAATATTTCCATCTTTTTGTGGTGGTGTACAAAGAATCATTTCTTTGCAACCTGCAATTTCTGCAGGTACCGCCATCATCAGTACCGAGGAAAAAAGTGGTGCTGTTCCACCTGGAATATAAAAACCTACTTTTTCAATACCCACACTTTTTTGCCAGCATTCGATTCCTGACATAGTTTCGATGCGTGGATAATCGACTTTTTGATGTTGGTGAAAAACGGAAATATTTGCCTTCGCAGTTTGAATGGCTTTTTTTAATTCAGGAGCTACTTGATTTTTGGCTGCATCAATCTCTTTTTTACTCACCTTAAAATCAGTAATAATTGCTTGATCAAATTTTTTAGTAAAATCCCTTAGTGCCATATCTCCTTCATCACGTACTCGTTCTAGAACACGGCTAACAGTGGATTCTAAATTTTGAACTTCATACAAAGGTCGTTTCAGTATTTCCTTTAAGGTAGAAGTCTCTGGATATTGGTAAATTTTCATACGATCTTTTTTATAAAAATGTAAAACGATTACAGAATCATTTTTTGAATCGGAATAACTAAAATACCTTCCGCACCATGGTTTTTTAGTTTTCCAATGATTTCCCAAAAATATTGCTCATTGATTACAGTATGAACAGAACTCCACCCTTCAGTAGCGAGTGGCATCACAGTAGGACTTTTCATGCCGGGTAAGATTTCGATGATTTTATCAATTTTATTATTGGGCGCATTCATCAATAGGTATTTATTGTTTTTGGCTTCCAATACGGAATTCAATCTGAAGACTAATTGCTGATAAATACTTTCTAATTCTTTTGGAATAGTGCCAGCAACTAAACAAGCCTGAGATTTAAAGAGTACCTCTTTTTCTTCCAAATTATTTTTAAATAAAGTACTACCACTACTGACTAGATCGCAAACTGCATCGGCCAATCCTATTCCTGGAGCAATTTCTACTGAACCAGAAATTTCGTGGATATCGGCGGTTAGATTATTTTCTTTTAAAAAACGCTCTAATGCCACAGGATAAGAAGTGGCAATTCGCTTATTATTGAGCCAAGTAGATCCTGTATAACTCAGTTCTTTTGGAACCGCAATAGAAAGTCGACATTTAGAAAAACCAAGAGGAAGGACTTTTTGAATATTTTTTTGTTTTTCCACTAATAAATTCTCACCTACAATTCCTAAATGAGCTACATCATCTTGCACATACTGCGGAATATCAGAATTACGGAGATAAAGGACGTCTAAAGGAAAATTACGTGCCTGTGCCTTTAGTTGGTCTTTTCCGTTATCAATAGAAATACCACATTCTTTAAGCATTTTCAATGAATCTTCTTGGAGTCTACCAGATTTTTGGATAGCAATTTTAAGACGGGGTTGAGACATGTTGTTTTATTTTATTGAACTTGATGGGTATAAATAGAAAAAGCGGTTTATCAGACGAACTGATAAACCGCTTTAATTAAGGGTCGTTTAATTTTTAGCAAGGCATCATCATCTGTCTGAGAGATCAGTTAGAAAATGATGGTGATGAAAAATACTTGCGTACATAAACGAGAAAAATTTTGTGGTGCCTCCAGGAATCGAACCAGGGACACATGGATTTTCAGTCCATTGCTCTACCAACTGAGCTAAGGCACCTTTT
>CALGJS010000150.1 GCA_937927835.1 uncultured Saprospiraceae bacterium
GTAGTCCAGCATTTAAGCCGTTGTCTCCCGTTGCAACGCTTGCGGTCAGTAAAGTAATTTCTAAACAACCTAATAGCATTTCAAAACCAAAAAGATCAACTAATCAAAAGCAAACTGCTCGTGTAGATAAGCGCACACTACCAGACTTAAAGTATTTGCCTGCTAAATCTGCACTGCGTGAAAATTATCTATATTATTTGATTGGAAAGGATGAAACTTTACATGAAATTGCGGAGAAGTTTCATGGCGTTTCTATGAGTGATATTCTTGTGCTTAATAATGTAACAGATCCTTACGAACTGAAGGCTGGAAAGAAAATTAAGGTGAAACAGAAATAAGTCGGATACTTATTTTTATAAAAAAGAGAAGTCGGAAGCAGATGATGCTTCCGACTTTTTTTAGTGATTGATCTCAAATAATCTCAACAAGTCTTTCGACCAGTTCTTATTTAATCTCAATTTTACGATTCGTATCCTTCGTCTCTTCTACTATTTTTGGTAAGACAATATTCAGAATACCATCTTCAAAATTTGCTTTGATGTTTTCCGCATCAATGGTTTCGTTTAGTTGAAACCGGCGTTCAAAATTGTTGAAATTGAATTCTCGTCTTGTATAATTTTCCTTTGTTTCTTCCTTCTTTGAACTGATGATTAAGGCTTCATCTTCAATCTTTAGATCGATATCTTCTTTTTTCAAACCAGGTGCCGCTACTTCCAAAATAAAGGATTCATCTGTCTCAGAGACATTTACTAAAGGTTTTTGCTTCACAAAGTTATTGGTCTTTACTACTTCATTTAAAAAAGCATCAAAATGTGCAGGAAAAAATGGGTTTCTTCTTCGAGAATTTACTTTTGCTAGATAAGTCATGATATATTTTTTTTGTTTTAAAAAGTTTTTCTGCAATAATTCGCAGTTACACTTATTTCTTTCATCAACTGTTGTACCATTCCAATTTTCGCGTCATATCTTCTGAAAAACATCAATTTTTGATGACAAAAAGTCATTATAAGCTAGAATTAGCTGACTTTTTGTCTAAAAAATTGTGAAAATCATTTTTTTGTTTATTTTTTGATTACAATTGAAACAACAATCACTTATTTGCGTTTACAACGTATATTGTCTAACTAAATATAGGACAAACGAAAAAAATATAATGATTTTGTTGAAAAAAGTTTGGAACTTAAAAACAATTCGTTTATATTTGCATCAGAAACAACATTGTTTGTTGAAATAAATTTAAAAATCTGTACAACATTTTAATCCACCTTAAAGCCTGTTGTACTTCAATCTTAACACTAAAAATATCTTATAATGTCTAAAGAAAACGACGCTAAGAAAAAAGCATTAGAGATGACAATGAGTCGTCTAGAAAAAACTTACGGAAAAGGAATCGTCATGAAACTTGGTGAAAAGCAAGTTGTTGAAGTAGATACTATTCCTACTGGCTCTTTGAGTCTTGACCTTGCACTAGGAATCAATGGATTACCTAAAGGACGAGTTGTTGAAATTTACGGACCAGAATCTTCTGGTAAAACAACCTTGGCTATTCATGCAATTGCAGAATGTCAAAAACAAGGTGGTATTGCTGCCTTTATTGATGCAGAACACGCATTTGATCGTTTCTATGCGGAAGGACTTGGTGTTGATATCGAAAACCTTTTAATCTCTCAACCAGATAATGGTGAGCAGGCGCTAGAAATTGCGGAAAACTTAATCCGTAGTGGTGCTATCGATATGCTCGTAGTTGATTCAGTTGCAGCTTTGGTACCACGAAGTGAAATTGAAGGAGAGATGGGTGATTCTAAAATGGGATTACAAGCACGTCTGATGTCGCAAGCAATGCGTAAGTTGACAGGTACCATTGGTCGTACTGGTTGTTGCTGTATTTTTATCAACCAGCTAAGAGAAAAGATTGGTGTTATGTTCGGTAATCCTGAAACAACTACCGGTGGTAATGCATTAAAATTTTATGCTTCTGTTCGTTTGGACATTCGTAAGTCTGGTTCTGCCATTAAAGACAAAGAAGGAAATGTTGTTGGTAACCACGTAAAAGTGAAAGTTGTTAAGAACAAATTAGCTCCACCATTCAGAATTGCATTATTTGATATCACTTACGGAGAAGGTATTTCTAAAACAGGTGAGATCATCGATATAGGAGTTGATCAAGAGATTATTGAAAAGAGTGGTGCTTGGTATAGTTACCAGGGTAGTAAGATTGCGCAAGGTCGTGAATCAGCTAAGCTATTCTTAAAAGATAATCCAGAAATTGCACTAGAAATAGAAGCTAAGATTAAAGCAAAAATTCTAGCTGGAGATGATTATATGGAAGAGCCAGAAGAAGCGGAAGAAACTCCAGTAGAAAAGACTTCAAAGAAGAAGACTAAAACGGAAAAAGCTGCTGAAAACTAGTCTCTAGTTTTTAACCAAAACAGTATAGTTATTTGTTTCTAAATAAAACGGGTCAAGCCTTTGGTTTGATCCGTTTTTTTTATGCCATTCAACAAGCGATGTTGTTATATATCTGAATTAATTTTTTCTATTTTTTCCACTTAAAAGAGGCTATCATTTTTTCGATGTCTTCTTGAATAAAAGCTAAGACAGGAGCCAAAGAATCTGGTCGAGGACGAGACTGAAAATACAATGCACCGTTTAGATAATTATCCGTAGTATCTGTCAGAAAAAAAGAAAGTGGCGTAGCAGTAGGACCTTTATATCTAAACACAAAACCACCAATTTCTTGATTATTTTCAATAGGTATTTCATCGATGGCATTGGCTTTTACAATATGCTTATTCGCCATTCTATAGGTATCTTCTCTTAACCTTTCGAAAGTATTATTCTTATCAATCGGATAGTAAGTACAATAAAGTCGTGCATTAAAATCCGGATAATTTAAATCAAACCAACAAGGGTGCGCTGGTTTCTCATCAAAGAATAAAGTATCCTGCTGAACGGAAGCATAACCTGGATAAGTAAAAGAAAAATCACAATAGGATTCGTCAAACTGCTCATAGGTCCTCTCTGGATAAATAACTCTTGGAAAGGCACGAGGCTTCGGTGTATAAACTGTCGTATCCTCACAACCCCAACAGCCTAACAAACACAGAATTAATATGCTAATGAATTTATTACACAATGTATTTAATCTAGCCATTACGATAATTTTTACTTATTTTTTTGGTAGCGTAATCTTGATTTGTTCAATTCTACGCTTATTAACCGATACTACTTCTAACCGATATTCTCCGCTATAAACAACGCGACCTTTTTTTGGAATGAACCCGATAATTTCTAATAATAAACCAGCCAGAGAATCCGCATCTCCTTTTTCATCATCAAATATTCCTGTATCAATCCCCACTACTCGACAAACATCATTGAGTAATGTCTTCCCTTCGAAAACAAAATTAGTATCATCGATTTTTTTGAATTCTACTTCAATCGTATCATCAAATTCATCTTTGATTTCTCCAATCACTTCTTCCATAATATCTTCCAATGTAGCGATTCCTGAACTACCTCCATACTCATCCACTACGATTGCCATATGCTGGCGTTTACTTTGAAATTCTTTGAGTAAATCACTGATTTTTTTTGCTTCTGGAACATAGTGTACTTCTGGTCGAATATACCCTTGCCATTCAAAATCATCCGCCTCATTTAGAAATTTTAGTAAATCTTTTACATACAAAATACCTGTAACATTATCAAAGTCTTCGTCAATCACTGGTATTCGAGAATAACCGGATTGTTTGATCAGTTTAATCAATTCTGCGAAAGTCGTTTTAAAATCAACCGTTACTACATCAACTCGAGAACACATAATTTGCTTAACGGAAACTTCACCGAATTTTACGATTCCTTTTAAGATATCGATTTCTTGTTGCTCATCTTTAACAGTCAATTCAATCGCCTGATCAATGTCTTGTTTGCTAGTGCTACTTGCTCCTGCACGATGAGCAAGTTTCCGTTCAATAATAGAAGTTCCAGAAATCAATAGGTTGCTCAACGGCTTAAAAACGGTTGAAAGAAACATCAACGGCCGAGACATAAACCGTGCTATTTTCATATTATTGAGTTTCGCATAAACTTTGGGCGCTACCTCACCAAATAAAACCAATAGAAACGTAACGCCAATAACGGTAATCCCAAAGTGAATATATTTCCCTAACTGCTCTCTCGTCATTCCAAAAAGCAACCAGTAATCCGGAACGCTACGCATCATAGCAACGAAGTTAGCAACTGGTAATGCCATCCGGAAAATATAATCCGAAAGGATAACGATTCCAATATTGATAAAATTATTACTAATAAGAATGGTTGCCAATAATCGGCGAGGGAAGTCTTTTAACGATAAAATATCCTGAGATGACCGGTTGTTATTTTCTTGTTCTAATTTTTGAAAATCACTGGCCGTTAAAGAAAAGAAAGCTACCTCTGAACTAGAAATCAGGGCAGAGCAAATCAACAATAGGACGATCATTAAAATACCAAAGATAAGACCTCCCCAAGAAATGGCTATTCCCGGAAACATCCAGAGCAAAAGGCTATACGATAAATTACCCGACTCTACGTCCAATGTTTAGTTAATTAAAATGGTAAATCGTCGTCTCCACCCGCTGGTTCTTTGACCGATGGGTTGTTGGTTGTTGCTGGAGCATCTGCGGCAGAAGAGGGTGGAGTATAACTTCCACTGTTTCCTTCTCTGCTACCCAACATTTTCATGGTACGTCCAACTATTTCTGTTGTGTATCTATCGTTCCCTTCTTTGTCTTGCCACTTTCGTGTTCTTAGACTTCCTTCGATATATACTTGCGTTCCTTTTTTCAAATACTTTTCTGCTACACCAGCCAATCCTCCCCATAGTGCCACATTATGCCATTCGGTATTAGTTACTTTCTCGTTTGTTTTTTTATCCATATAGCTTTCACTAGTAGCTACTGAAAAAGAAGCAACAGAAGAACCTCCTTCAAAGTGTCGAACTTCAGGATCTTTCCCTAAGTTTCCAACAATAATGACTTTATTAATCATAATTAATCGTTTTATTTTTTTACTCAAAAAATTAGTGAAGAAGTGTATAAATCATAACATTTCCATGAAAATTGAAGCCTTATTTTTCTTACACTTCTAAAAGTTTAAATATAGCGATTTATCTTGTAAATACAAATCAATAACACGGGGAAATGCGTAGATTTCAAGTGCCTCTCGAGAAATATTTATCCAACCTTCTGATGGATTTTCTAATGGATTTTCTATATTAATTTCAAAAAATAGTGCATTGATTTTTTGATGCGTCAATTGCTGTGTAAAGGGAGCAGAAATACGGTTAATCATGGATTCTGGAGAGATAAGTTGTTGATAATCAGAATTCTGCTCTAACTGTTTTCTGTCCAGTAATTTATCAGTTTCTAAAAGAGGAAATTCATAGAGTCCTTGCCAGATATCTTTTTCAATTCTCTTTCGGATCCAAACTTGATTTTCGTGATTGATGATTAGGTAGTGGAAAAAACGACTCCGCTTTTTTATTTTTTTTGATTTAATTGGTAGCTGGCCTATCAGGTCTTCCTTTAGAGCTACGCATGCTTTTGCTAGTGGACATATATTACAGTTTGGATTCGCTGGTACACATTGCGTCGCACCAAAGTCCATAATTGCTTGGTTATGGTCTGCTGGTCTTTTTTTAGCCAATAATTCTTGAGATAATTTGGTGAAAACCTTTTTCCCCGTTGTCGTATCAATTGGTTCTTTAATCCCAAAGTATCGCGATAAAACTCGAAACACATTACCGTCCAAAACCGCATAAGGCAAATCATAAGCAAAGGAAGCAATCGCGGCGGCAGTATAAGTTCCAACACCTTTTAATTTTAAAATATCCGCATATTCGGTAGGAAAAATACCAGCAAAATTATCCCGAACATCTTTAGCCGTAAAATGTAAATTTCGAGCTCGAGAGTAATAACCCAATCCTTCCCATAATTTTAAAACTTCATCTTCTGGTGCATTCGCTAGATCTGTAATAGTTGGATAAGCTGCCTTAAATTTTTCAAAATAAGGCAACCCTTGCGCTACTCTTGTCTGCTGTAAAATGATCTCCGATAGCCAAATCAGATAAGGATTCTTTTCTCCCTTCCACGGCATAGGGCGATGATTTTTTTTAAACCAAGCAAGTAATTTTTTTGTGAAGGTATTGGTCATTTTCCAAAAATAGCCAAAAAAAAACGGTACAACCGAAGTTATACCGTTCCTATTTGTTTAGGCCTTTTAATTTTAACTAATCTTAGCGTGTTGCTTCACCAATTCTGTATTGGCATATCTTCCGAGAACTAGCTGCTTTAGTTCCTTACGAGCAAAAAAGATTCTACTTTTTACCGTACCTAATGGTAATCCTAATTCATCTGCAATCTCTTGATACTTAAATCCTTTATAGTGCATCAAAAATGGAATTCGGATAATTTCATCTAATCCACCAATCATTTTAGAAAGTTCCTCCATCATGATATTTGACTCCGCTCCATTATCTACGGCGTTACTGCCTGAATTGATATAGAACATATTATCTGTAGAATCAATGATGGTTTTAGAACGAGCTTTTTTGCGATAGTTATTGATGAAAATATTCTTCATGATCGTAAAGCTCCATGCTTTAAAGTTCGTACCAATGCGAAATTTATCTCGGTTGGTTAACGCTCTAAACGCAGTTTCTTGGAAAAGATCCTTCGCATCTTCTCCGTTCTTAGTTAGATTATAAGCGAAGTTATGTAGTAAGGTATCGAGTTTGTTAAATTTATCATTGAATTCTTGAACAGTCATAATGGTAATCTTTAGGCGTTTAAAAAACTATTTTCATTTGTTAAATCAAAGATACGCATAAGTTAAACAAAATCAAACCTCAAGAAGGTCATAAAAGTCGAATCTGAAAGGCATTTTTACTTAAAGTAAACAATTAATTATCTATAACATATTTAAAATCAATACTTTATGTTTAAAAATCCTAAAATTATTAAACTTATCTTATTTTCAGTAAAAAATGAAAGCTAGTCCGCTTCATGACAGTTTTGATCCAAAAGAGTAGACAAAAAAGGGACTGTTTGGTTGAAGCTTGTTATTTTGCAGATCGCAACTTGTATTCCTAATGGAAAGCCTACCCACTGACACACTTTCCGGAACAATCCCAGAAAAAAGGAGGGAAATCGCTCAAAAGAAGATTATCCTCTTGATTTCAAGATCATGAAAATGGCAATAATTGAAAAAATAAGGTTGGGAATCCAAACACCCACAATAGCAGGAAGGCTATCATTGATGGAGAAGGTGGCAGAGAATTTAGATATAAAAATAAAGATGGCACCAATACCTACCCCAATTGCTAATTGGAAACCCATTCCTCCACGAACTTTACGCGATGCCACAGCAAACCCAATCAAAGTAAGAATAAGGATAGTAAAGGGTTCAGCCGTTCTCCGATGCAGCTCTACTTCATAAACTTTAGTATTACCAACTCCCCTTCCTTTTTCTTTTTGAATAAAGCTATTCAGTTCGGGAGTCGTCAACATTTCTTTATGATTAATATAGCGGACAAAGTCGGCTGGTGTTAAATTAATGGTGGTATCCATTTTTAATTTTTCACCATTGACAAAGCCTTCTTTGACTCCATCAAAAGTACGCTCGGTATAATTATGAATTCGCCATTTATCGGGTGGTCCCAGCCATTCAGCGGTTTGTGCTTTTAGCAAATAGACAATTTTATTATCAATAATTTTTTCAACTCGAAAGTCCGTTGCTTTCTGAGATTTTTTATTAAAATGATCAATATAAATTTTAGTGTTGGGTCCAATAAAAAGGTGAACGTCTTTCGTTTTACCTCTATCATTATTTTTCCAAATATACTCATGCTGAAAACTATAATGTTTTTGATTTCCTAAAGGAATGAAGTAATGGTTTCCTATCAGATGAATTCCAAATAAAATTAGACCACCAATCAGATAAGGCCGCATTAATCGACGAAAAGAAATCCCAGCATTAAGAATAGAAATAATCTCAGAATTATAGGCCATCCTCGCAGTGAAGAAAACCACCCCAATCAGTGCATAGAGTGGGAACAATAGACCGTTGATCCATAACACCCAGTTGAGGTAATAGTCGCCAAAAATTTCTCCCCATGGGACTTTACCTTCTATAAATTTCTCTGTATTCGCACTCAAATCTATTATGATAGAAATAAGCGTAAAAATGAGTACAGAAAAGAAAAAGGTTGATAGAAACTTTTTGATAATATATCTATCTAAGATTTTAAGCATATTCTTTTTGCTATTTGCTTCTAGCCGTTTGCTTCTAGCTATCTTCTATCGCATTTGAAGATAGCAAGAAGCAAATAGCAAACGACGAAAAGCATTCATAATGATTATAGTCGACGTTGAACCTGTTCTACCATACTAGTTTTCCAGGTTGAAAAGTCTCCTGCTACGATATGTTTTCGAGCTTCCTTCATCAACCAAAGATAAAAACTCAAGTTATGTAAGGTCGCTATCTGTCCCCCTAGAATTTCTTTGCTTTGAACTAAATGTCTCAAATAAGCTTTGGAATGTGTCCGAGTAGTCGTACAATGTCCATCAGAGTCAATGGGACTATGGTCATCTTTCCATTTTTTATTCTTGATATTAATAATGCCATTTTGTGTAAACAAAAATCCATGACGAGCATTCCGGGTCGGCATCACACAATCAAACATATCGACTCCTAGCGCAATACACTCTAACAAGTTTGCGGGTGTTCCAACTCCCATAAGATAACGTGGTTTGTCTTTCGGTAGTATTCCACAGACAAGATCCGTCGCTCGATACATCTCTTCGGCTGGCTCTCCTACAGAAAGGCCTCCAATAGCATTGGCATCTCGCTCATAGCTCGCAATGGTTTCCGCAGATTCTTTACGCAGGTCATCATACGTACTTCCTTGTACGATTGGAACGAAGGATTGTTTATATCCATAATGACCTTCTCCTTTATCAAAATGATCACAACATCTTTTAAGCCATCGATGCGTCATTCGCATTGATTTTTTTGCATAGTGATAATCACAAGGATAGGGTGTACATTCGTCAAATGCCATGATGATATCAGCACCAATTACTCTTTGTATATCGATGGCAACTTCCGGACTGAAGAAGTGTCGAGAACCATCAATATGTGATTGAAAGGTTACTCCTTCTTCTTTTATTTTTCGTCGATGACTCAGCGAGTAAACTTGATACCCACCACTATCTGTCAAAATCGGATGAGGCCAGTTAATAAATTTATGTAAACCACCTGCACCTTTCAATACATCAAGTCCAGGACGCAAATAAAGATGATAGGTATTGCCAAGAATAATTTCGGCTTCAATCTCTTTTTTAAGTTCTGCTTGATGCACCGCCTTAACCGTACCTGCAGTACCTACAGGCATAAAGATGGGTGTTTGAATTTCTCCGTGATCTGTTGTAATCGTACCCGTTCGGGCATTGGAATTAGGATCCTTATGTTCTAATTTAAATTTCATGCAGTAAGACGATTGCTGTCCAGGCTTAATAAAATACCGGTCATCATGGTAAAAGCCAAAATGGAAGATCCTCCATAGCTAATGAATGGTAAGGGAATACCGATAACAGGGACTAATCCCATGGTCATACCAATATTCACAAAAAAATGGACAAATAATATACCGGCAAAACTATAAGCATAATAACGTGAGAAATCTGCTCTCTGCCGTTCTGCCAATATGGTAATTCTTAATAGTAATAATAAAAATAATCCTACGATCCCTACTGTTCCAACGAAGCCTTGCTCTTCTCCAACGGTACAGAAAATAAAGTCAGTGGATTGTTCAGGAACATAGTTTAGTTTGGTCATGGTTCCTTCTAAAAAACCTTTTCCTTGTAATCCTCCAGAACCAATGGTGTTTTTGGATTGAATCACATTGTATAATGCGCCACGTGGATCTGCTTTGGAAGGTTGTAACCAAACGTTGAGTCGATCCTGCTGATGTCGAGGTAATTTATTAAAAGTAAAATTTGATGCAACGGTAAAAAAACCAGCGACCACCAAAAGAAAATACATCGGTTTGATGATGTCTCGACGACGTCCTTGGTATTGCAAATAAGTCATTCCTAATAACGCAATTCCAGTAATTACCATCACCGGTATTTCAAGACCTTGTGTCATTCCACTAATACTTAAAATCGTATAAACTAGAAAACCTAATAACCAATAGAGCTTATTTTTTTTCTGAAAACTGACCATTGCCAATATGGCTAACAAGGCTAAACCTAGTAGAATATAAATTGGATTAAACACAAGTCCTAGAATAGAAACGGTGGCTACAGATATTCCTAAAATATAGAGATTAGCATTAAACCCTTCCCGAAATAATACAATTAAAAAAGAAGTAAATACCAAAGCCGATCCAGCATCTGGTTGCATCATAATCAAAACAATCGGTAAGAGAAATAATCCGATGGCGGTTATTTGTGATTTTAGATCACTGACACGAGTGCTATAAGTACTGAGATAAGCGGACATAGCTAGACAGGCACCAACCTTGGCAAATTCTGATGGCTGGAGGGTAAAACCTGCAATCGCAAACCAAGAGGTAGCATTATTGATTTCTTTACCAAGAATTAATACCAAGACCAGCATTATGATAGTAGTCGCGTAGATCAGATAAGCAAATGTCCGCCAAAAGTTCCAGTCAATAAATAAAAGTAGTAATAACATAACCAGAGAAATACCAATAAACATGGTTTGTTTCCCAACGTTATTATCTAAGCTAAAAACCATTTCTGTAAAACCCTGACCTTCTTCGTAACTAACCGCATAAATCATCAACCAACCAATGGTTATCAAACTCAAAAACAACGAAAGGGTGATCCAATCAAGATTCTTTAATCCCGAAGCTACATTTCTATTACTCATAGTGGATAATAATTAATATCCCAATAACAGGCGGGCGGCAATTTGATTATCCTTAGTTGGGTAAGCACTAGGGAATTTTTTCTTTAAACGGTATAAGAGTTCTGTAGCTTCTAATTTAGAGGCAAAAGCACCTGCTCTTAACTTGTAGTAAGGTTTATCATGTTTCCAATCAACTAGCATACCGGGGTAATCTCGTTGGAATTCCGCTTTTACTTTTTCTAGCATTTGACGATCTGTGGTAGCCAAAATCTGGATTCTCCAGCCCGAAACATATTCGTTGAGCTGATTCTGCTGTCCAAGATGGTACATCATTCTTGTAACAATCGTTGCCTCTTTTACATAGACGTTTTGCTGCGCCTGCATCTGGCTACTACCAGCCAAGAAGAGGACTAAAAACAAAATTAAACTGCTATACTTTTTCATACGGATAATTTTTTCACAAAATAACAAAAAAAGGGCAAGTAATGACCGAAAAGTAAGTACCGTATTTAAGTAAACAGCAATGGTCAATGACGATTTCTCATCATTGACCATCAATCTAGTCTTTATATTAAAAAAAGAGTAATTTATCCTTTTCCGTGACAATGCTTGTATTTCTTACCGCTTCCACAAGGACAGGCTTCGTTACGGCCTACCTTTTTCTCCGTTCGCTTAAAGGTTTCGGGTTTTTGTCTACTAACGTTTTCACCTGCCGCTCTTGCTGCTGCACTTGAACCACGTTCTTGGCTTGCTCCTCCTTGCTGGCGACTCGTCTGGACCTTACTTAGATCCGTTTTCTGTTCTTTTGCTTCTGTAACATTTTGTGCCGCTGGAATAACAACTCTACCATTTGCTAAAGCAGAAGTTACTTGCTCATTAATTGATTGAATCAATTGTTCAAACAAGTTAAAGGCTTCCATTTTATAAATGACCAATGGATCTTTTTGCTCAAAAGAAGCAGCTTGAACCGATTCTTTTAATTCATCCATCGAACGTAAATGTTCTTTCCACTCTTCATCTATTACCGATAAGGCGATTGCCTTTTCAATGTCTCTAGAAATAGATTTACCATTCGTAGCGATCGCATCTGCAATATCTGCAGAAACATTCATTCCTTTAGTTAAACCTGTTGCAAAAGGAATAGACACGCGCTTGTATTGGTTAGCTTGATTTTCATGCACATTTCTGATAAATGGCATGATATATTCTGCAATTTTACTATTCTTCTCGTTATAGAAATTTAGAAACTGTTTTTCAAAACGGTCAATCAGATTATCTTCATTTCCGTTGTCAAATTCATCTTTCGTAATCTCCGGATCAATACCTGCATATTTCAAAGAAGCTTCTCGGAAAGTTTCATAAGAACCATTTTGGCGATGTCCAATAACGAGGCTTTCTGTCAAAGAAGTAAACATTGTATTAATATCTACCGCTAAACGATCTCCAGATAACGCATTATCTCTCTTGGTATAAATCGCTTCTCTCTGAATATTCATTACATCATCATATTCCAATAGACGCTTACGAATTCCAAAGTTATTTTCTTCTACTTTTGTTTGCGCTCGTTCAATTGATTTGGTAACCATCGAGTGTTGGATAACTTCTCCATCTTGATGTCCCATTTTGTCCATCAATTTTGCAATTTTTTCCGACTGGAATAATCGCATCAGATTATCTTCCAAAGACACATAAAATTGTGAGCTACCAGGATCTCCTTGTCGTCCAGAACGTCCTCTTAACTGACGATCTACTCGTCGAGAATCGTGTCGTTCTGTACCAATGATTCCTAAACCACCTGCTTTTTTAACTTCGTCAGAAAGCTTAATATCCGTACCACGACCTGCCATATTAGTTGCGATCGTTACTTTACCTGGATTACCTGCTTCGGCTACGATGTCTGCCTCTCGCTGATGCTGCTTGGCGTTCAATACATTATGATCGAGGCCACGTAGTTGTAGCATACGACTCAGTTTTTCAGAGATATCGACGGAAGTAGTACCAACCAATACTGGTCGACCTGCATCTGTCATCTTAACGATCTCATCGATAACTGCGTTGTATTTTTCACGGCCTGTTTTGAAAACTAAATCTTCTCGATCATCTCTGACGATTGGACGGTTGGTTGGAATTACTACTACATCTAGTTTGTAGATTTCCCAAAGCTCACCCGCCTCCGTTTCTGCCGTACCCGTCATACCGGCTAGCTTGTGGTACATACGGAAATAATTCTGGAGCGTAACCGTTGCATAAGTTTGCGTGATTTCTCCAATCTTTACATTTTCTTTTGCTTCCAGTGCTTGGTGTAGTCCATCGGAATATCGACGACCTTCCATCATACGACCTGTTTGCTCATCGACAATTTTTACTTGTCCGTCCATCACTACGTATTCTTCATCTTTCTCAAACAAACTATACGCTTTCAATAACTGGCTAATACTGTGTAATCTTTTTGACTTAGCAGAAAAATCACTAATCAATATCGTCCGTGCTTCATTCTTTTCTTCTTCTCCCATTTCTTCATCGCTATCAATCATCATGAGCTCGGTCGCCATATCAGGCATGATGAAAAAGTCTGGATCTTCGCCGCCACGTGCAAGTGACTCTGAACCTTTTTCTGTCAGCTCAACACTTCTTGTCTTTTCTTCAATAGTGTATAACAACGGCTCATCTACTAAATGCATATTTTTGGATTGCTCCTGCATGTAATGATTTTCCGTCTTTTGAAGTAATACTTTATTTCCTTCTTGACTTAAGAACTTAATTAAAGGTCGATATTTTGGCATCGCTCGATGTGCTCTTAGTAAAGACATTCCTGCTTCCCCTTCTTGCACTCCTAAAATATTATCTTTGATCAAAGATTTAGCTTCCGCCAAATACTTTGTAGCTAGTTGCTTTTGAGCATTAATTAACCGTTCTACTCTTGGCTTTAAGGCTTCATATTCTTGTTCTTCCGTTCCTTTTGGTACTGGACCAGAAATAATTAACGGTGTTCGTGCATCATCAATCAAAACAGAATCTACCTCATCAATCATAGAGAAGTGATGCTTACCCTGCACACGTTCTGTAGAAGATTGAACCATATTATCTCTTAGATAATCAAAACCGAATTCATTATTTGTTCCATAGGTAATATCTGCTTTATACGCAGCTACTCGCTGTGGAGAATGTGGACGATACTTATCAATACAATCTACCGTCAAGAATAAAAATTCGAAGATAGGTCCGATCCATTCACTATCTCGTAAGGCAAGATAATTATTGACTGTAATCACGTGAACACCAAGGCCACTTAATCCATTCAAATAAGCAGGTAGGGTGGCTACTAAAGTTTTACCTTCACCCGTTGCCATCTCTGCTACTTTTCCATCGTGTAATACCATTCCACCAATGAGCTGTACATCGTAGTGAACCATGTTCCAGACGATTTCTCCTCCGGCAGCCATCCAACGGTTTTTCCAAGTGGCTTTATCACCATCTATCAAGATGTAGTTACGTGATGCAGCCATTTCGCGATCGTGATCCGTAACGGATACAACGATCTCTTCATTTTCACTAAATCGACGAGCCGTTTCTTTTACTACGGCAAAAGCTTCAGGCAATATTTCTTTTAGAATTACCTCTAGGTGTTTATCACGCTCTTCTTTAAATTTATCAATTTCTTTAAAAAGTGCTTCTTTAGCGTGAATATCTTCGTTATTTCGTGCTTCCGCTTCTGCATTTGAAATATCCTCATCGATTCCTTTGAGGTGTTCCGCGATACGTTCCCGAAAAACCAAGGTTTTATTACGAAGTTCGTCGTGGCTAAGGTTTTGGTAAGATACGGCCAGTTCATTAATTTCCTCGACAATAGGCGTGTAGTTTGCCACGTCTTTCTCATACTTGGTTCCGAATATTTTACCAACCAGTTTGGTGATGGATTTAAACATAATTTTTTCTTCTAAAATGTGAAGTTGCAAAGATAAGCAATTGTATGGCGTCTATAGGTCATATTTCATACCATTACGATAATTACTATTTTTATGCGCCATTTTGGCATTTTATTCTTAATTCTGCTGCCAGAATCGTTTATTTATTAGGTGAAGTTGTTTAAAAACTCCAAAATTGCTTGCAAACTGATAAAATTATCGAATTCTTAAACAACTTCGGGAACACTGGCATTTTTACAAAAAAAATAACCATGCGATTATTGTTCTCTTCTTTAATAATACTAATTATAATAGGTCTCCAATGGGGTTGTGGTTCAAATAAGATCCAAGATATTGGTAACTATTATTACCCATTAAACGCTCTAGAGCGAGGTGTAGTTTATGAATATCAATCTACTACTACCGATACGCTTCCCGAAGAGTACTGGTATTTCAGAAGTCTCTATACAGATTCTGTGGATTATCTTACAGCTAATTTTTATGATCATAATTTTATTGTAAGACAGTTTACAACGGAAGAAATCATCGTTAATGGCTCTATCATCAAAGATTATTTTTTATATAGTGTGGATTCTCTGGGTTTTCAAACTCAAATTCCGGCAAAAATAAAAAGTGCTACTGCATTTCCTTTCGAGGTAAGAGATTCAGGTGGAATTTTTCTTACACATCTAAAATGGACGTTACAAGAAGACCCTGAAATTAGTACGACCGTCATAAAAAATAGACGGTATGCAGGTAAAACAACTTATAAATTTAATGGTAAAGTGTATGACTGCGTCGTCTTCGAACTAAAAGAACTAGTGGACGACTTTAACAATGGACACTGGGAAAAACAATACGAAGGAAAAGAGTTCTACGCCAAAGGTCTAGGATTAATTTACTACGAAAAAAAGATAGATGACAATTTTATTCTCAGCTATGAGCTGGTAGATACTTTCGCAATGACGGAATTAGAAAAGCGATTTAGAGGAACAATGGGGTTTCGCTAAAAAATAATTCGCCTATAATTTCATTTTATTTAATCGCCATTCCTTGCATAGGATTTTTTTTCTTTTTCTTTACCGAAGCAACAAATTTGTTGACTTCTGAATTCACGCGCCAGCGGAAAAATAAATCTCCTGCTATTAAAATGATCCAACCTGAGCCAAAAACGACATTTCTTACTAATTCTATCAAATCAATATAGGCCGTAAAAAACGGTCTTACCAAGCAAAGTTCCAAGGCAATAATACCAGCCGTCAATAAAAATAAAAATACGCTGATTGCACGAGTAGACTTTAGATAACTGGGCTTTTCTTGTCGGCTACATTTTTTAAGAAATCGAACGGTCAATTCATTTCTACTATCCATTTTGATCAATTCTTGTAGAATATGTTTTGCTTTACCATATTCCATCAAGTTGAAATGAGCTGCAGCCTTTTTGAATAAAATATTAAAGAACACATCTTCTCCGTGATAATACTTAATGTTTTGTTCGATGGTTATTTCAATCGCCTGATCCGCCACAGTAAGAAAACTATGATAGGTACCGATTTCGAACAACGCTTCGGCGTAAGTCAGTAATAATTCAAAATATTCGTTGAATTCTAGATGTACGATTTCATCTGTACGAGATTCAAAAAATCGTACGATATTACGAAATTCGCTTTGTTCAATACCTTTAAATTCTTGGTATACACTGGAATGGTAAAATGAATCTTCTGTCTGTCGCATTTCAGATAAATTTGTAAAATTCGTTAAGTAAACTCGTTCAAAACAAAGGTGACTTAATACTTGCTTAATTTAGCTGCCCATCCGCTTCGCGGTTCCCTCATTTAATTCATTTTATGAATTACCCTGCGGGATCATTCGGTCACCTTCAATGTGTAAAGTTGTGGTTTTGAAGGGGTAGCATCTAAATCAAAGGGGGCTATTCCAATCATTAACAGGAATAAACCGTCTTTGATTTTATTTGGGACGTATATTAACTCTGTAATGGTTGCATTTTTACGAACTAATGACGGATACTGCCAGAAAGCTTTGTGTGCCAATAATTTTCCATCGTCTTCTTCCCGATCTACCGAGGGTAGATCAATCAATAAATGTTGTACACCTTGTTCTACTAAAAAACGAACCGCTTTGTGATGTATGTAAGGTGGATTCTTCCCGGAATAATTTTTCTGCTTTTTGGAAAGCTCATTCGGTAAAGTTCGGATAATCAATGCTTCTGTTGTGATCAGTTTTTTCAGCGCTTTTACTTGACGATAAGTTATTACCTGATCTCCATTTTTGGCTGTTTCAGGGGGAATACTAATCACTCTAGCAAGATAATGAAATTTCTTCAAAGATGCATTAATCGAATATTTTTTAGTCGCAATATGTCCGACACATTCCGTGTGTGTACCATTTCCATGCGGATTAAACTTAATATTCTTAAAATTTACCAGTCCTCCTTTCTTAGTATCGCCAATAAAGTCTCCTGCAACAACTGGAGTAATCTCAACAGGTGGAGCATAAAAGCAATTTACACCACGACTACCTGGTAAAAAGGGAATAGAAATATCGTGCGGCTTTGAAAGGTCGGCTTCGAAAGCCTGATCTTCATGGTGAAGGGTAATGATCATTGATTGGTATTTTTAAATAATGAATCTACCCTAAAATAATGAAATTTCAAAAAGGTCTCAAAATCTTAGACACTATAAAATAAGTACATGAACAAATTAAGTGATAACATATGATTGGATCGTTGGTTCTTAATTCCGGTTATCTACTCCCCAAGCTAGTTTTCCTCTAATGGTCTTTAAAAAGCTTTGATCTTGAAGTTGAATAAGATTAATCGTGAAATCACATTTACGAACGGCCAATTGATGGTCTGAAGTAACGGTCTCAAAGCGAGAATCCATTGTGCATAAAAAATTATCTGTTCGGCCTTCTACTTCAAAGGAAATAACTGAAGTATCTGGCAATACGATTGGTCGAACATTTAAATTGTGAGGAGCTACTGGTGTGATAATAAAATTACCGGAACCAGGGAAAATAATTGGGCCTCCACAGCTCAACGAGTATCCGGTCGATCCGGTCGGAGTGGAAATAATGATCCCATCCGCCCAGTATGAATTAAGGTAGGCACCATTGACATAAGCATGGATCGTAATCATCGACGAAGTGTCTCGCTTCAAAAGGGTACAATCGTTTAGCGCAAAAGGTATATCTCCATGTAGTGGCAAATTAGATTCGAGATATAATAGCTGACGCTCATCAATTTTGTACATTCCTCTTTGCAATAATTTAATGGCTGCTCTGATTTGCGTTTTTTCAATATCTGCCAAAAAACCTAACCTCCCCAAGTTGATACCTAAGATCGGAACTTTACTATCTCGTACCTCGGTAATCGCGTTCAAGATCGTTCCATCTCCACCAAGGGTGATCATGTAATCAAATTTCCGCATCCGAAAATCTATGTATCCTTCAAACCTTCCGAGATCTTGCTTAAGTGTTAGTTTTTCTCTGACTTTAGATAAGAATGGTTCGTTCACATAAGCGTTGATACCTTCTTCATAGAGGATATCAAAGAATTCCTGTACCGCAGGAATATCTTTATCTTTTAATTGCTTACTGAAAACGGCTATTTGCATTAGAAGTTAAATTGGTAGTGTAAAAATAGGGCATTTTCTCCTAAATGATTTAAGCTATATTGAAACTGAATAATTTTATCATTATAAAAAACAAAATCCAACCCAGGTCCTCCTCCCCACAGCCAGCGATTTCCGAGTGAATTAAATTCTGTAAACTGGGTATCATTCGCAATTCCAATATCATTATTAAGACTCAAATAAACCTGAAAAGGCATCACTCGAAATTGTGGAATAAGCATCAGGTTTCCCCAATTGATTTCTCGATTAAATACTTGAAAACGTAAACTAGATTTTAAATAAAAATAATCTAATCCATCAATTACATAGAATTCATATCCTCGTAAAAAATCTTCTTCGTATCCCATGGCCCAATAATTATTATAAGGCTGTGTTCCTCGTAAAAGTGCGACTCGTGTTTTAGCAATGGCTTCAAGACTAATTTTTTTAGTAATCGGAATGTATTTTGCGTAGGAAGTTGTTAAATACATTCCGTTTCTTTCTTTAAAAAGACCAAATCCTTCTTTTTCAAAACTTACACTTAGCATTTGACCTTTCCTTGGATAAGGTTTAAAGTCTCGATTATCAAAGGTATAATTATAAGAAAAATAGAAAAGCCGTTGTCGCGTATCTCCATTCAAAAAATACTTATCGTTGAGTTCTGTGATTACATAATCATCGATCGAATTGTGATGAAAGTTGATCTTAGCAGTATGATATTGAAAGATGCCTTTTCGGTAAGAAATACCACCACCTATCCGAAATCTTCGCAATAAAACCCGATTTTCAAAACGCTGAAAAAGGAGGCGATTGTCTACTGTTTTATACCCAATATCTTTGTTTTCAGCAAAAAAAACCTCTCCTATAACTCCTAAATTAGGATTATTACCGATGGTTGGGAGGGAATAACTTATTTCGTATTTTCGGGTAAATCCAAATTGAACTACCGTCTTTAATCGGTCTCTTCTACCGGTTAAATTGATATGGTAAAAACGCATTCCGTAGTTGACTCTGCGTAACGAACGATTTTGTTCTACCCACCAAACATTGAAATTTCGATCGGCTAATTCAAAGATCGGTGCCGGATAAAAAAACCAATTTTCTTGAAAATCTACAGCTACTTTTATTTGACCAGCATCTTCATCCCAATCTTTAATATTTATTTTTACTAGAATAAACAAACCTGTATTCAGTAATTGTAATCTATTTGTTTCTAAAATGATTGATAAGTCACTTACTGCAATGACATCTCCTTTTTTAAGATCCATTTCTCGAAAAATGGTCTGTTCTTTTGTCTTTTTATTACCATCCAAAATAATTTCAGAAACAGTAACAGAGTCACGCTGTGCGCTTAGACTACTAACCGTAAAAAGGAAAGAAATCCAGATTAAAAAACGTAGGAGAAAAGAAGCGTGTGGGTTAGACATTTAAGTATGACATGAGAGAGTCGTAACGATCCCGAAGGCTATCAAAATAAGCAGCTTCTTGGAAGGATGCTTTTACTTGTAAATCAAATCGTTCAAAAGAAGCTATAATTCGCTGAATCTCGGGACGATTAATTTTCAACGTTACATCAATTAAAGTAGAATCTACACTAGAAGTAATAAAACTACTGAGAATTACAGAATTTTCAGACTCAACAATTCTAGCTAACTGCGCTAGTGAGTAATCTCTTTTGCTCATTTCTAAAACGATAATACTACCAGGCTCTTTAAAAGAACCAATGCTTGCGAAGAACCGTAGTAAATCTTCTTGAGAAATCAACCCTAAATATTCTTTTTCATTATTAACAACTGGAATAGTTGTCAACTTATAATCACTGACCAAACGCAATACTTCATACAAGTGATCATTGCTTTTGACATAAGGTCGATTGATAGATAATTTATAAGAACCTACTGCTTCTTCTACATCGTGGTCCAAAATATCATCTTCAGAAATTAATCCGAGTAGCTCGGTATTATTAACAATTGGTAGGTGTTTGACATAAAAATCACTCATCACGCTGAGCGCGTCTTCCCCGGTATCCGAAGTTCTAAGGGGGACGATAGTCTGTGATAAAAGATTATTGGCAATCACGCTGAAAGATTTTGGGTTAAAATATTGTAAATAAAAATATACTAAGTGTTTGTCTAATAAGTACTTAACGAGAAAATAGCGTTACTGTTGGAGTTAGTAACCATATTTTATAATAAAAAGTAATCTGGTCGACACTTAGTAACGTGGATAACATCTTATTTATACACTACCAAAAGTGCACTTAAAGTTGATAATTGTAAAGAGAAATTGATATTATTTTTTGAGAGAGACTAAATTAGTTATCTAAACTAGCCTAATAACCTCTTTTTCTGCAATGAAAACTCTTCTTCTGTCAACAAGCCTTGTTCTCTTAGTTCGGCTAATTTTTTGAGTTGCTCTAGAAGGTTTTGACTTTCTGCTACGTTGGTAGGGCTATTTTCGCGAGGTTTTTTCCCTAGTCGATATCTATTTTTTTCAAATTCTTCAAATTCATCTTGAATTCGTAAGTAAGCCAAAGCATCATGAGTTTTTATCTTACCGAAGTCGGTAAATCCTAAAGCAGTAGCTTTGTCTAGATGTTCAAAAGCATTATCCTTTTGTTCAGTCAAAGAATAAGCACAAGCTAGGTTGAAGTGAACGGCAATATCTTTAGGATTAATTTGTAATGCCTTGTTAAAGTCTTCTATAGATCCTTCATAATCATAATCCTTGTACTTTTCTATCCCACTATTTTTAAAAGGATTGCTTTTAGGCTTTGGAGTAGGTCGACTAGCAGGACGCTCGTAATCACGGCGGGCTGGGCGTTGATATTCTGGCTGACGGCCTCGACGGTTATAATCGCGCTCACGGCGACGATTATCTCGTGGATTTCGTGGTCCATTACCATTAGGGTTCTGATTATTAGTCGCAGATTTGAAAATCACAAATGCGACAAATGCAAAAATCATCAGAGGAACGGGTAATCCGAACGCTGAAAGAATAATAAAGAGAAAAAATATAGTACCTGGGTTAATGTCTTTCATTGCATAAATTTGAGCATAAGAGGTGGTCTAAACTTAAAAAAAAATTCCCAATTTCTTATAATCATGAAAATTTAGAATACCTATAACAAATATACGACTATCCTAGCAATTTCTTTTTTTGAATGACAAATTCTTCTTCAGTTAGTAGGCCACGTTCTCGCAAAGCGCCCAGTTGTTTGATTTGTTCTAATAAATCTGGTGGGTTGGAAAGTAGATCTTTCTTTTTATGGGTTGTTTTTTGTGGGTTCATAACGCGGCTTTCTAGCGCTTCATACTCAGGTTGTAAGCGTAAGTAGGCGAGTGCGTCATGATTACGGATGCGATGATAATCTTTAAATCCTAATTCAATGGCACGATTAAGATGATAATATGCTTCTTCTTTTTGTTCCAATAATGAATTAGCACAAGCTAAATTAAAATGTACTGATATATCGTTAGGTTCGGTTTCTAAAACTTTTAAAAAATCCTCAATGGCCTCTTCATATTCATAGGCTTTATACCGTTGAATACCGCTGGCTTTGTAAGGATTCATTTTGTTATAATTGGGCTTTGGAGGACTAGTTCTCTGATTACGACGTGGCGGGCCCTTACGAAAATCATCCGCTTGGTACTGCCGAGCGCGGCGGTTACGCTGACGATTATATTCATAATCATCCACTTCGTTCATATTTTCTCTTCGTTGTAATTCAACGTATTTTGAGTTGTATTTTAAATCAAAAATCTTTCTATCCATAAAAAGAAATCCAAAGAAATCTATGATAGATAACAAAACAGAAATCCCGGTCAAGGATAGTACACAATAAAAAATACCCATCTTTACCTGTCCAAGATAAAAACGATGTGCTCCAAACATACCTAAGAAAAAGGAGAGTAATACAACTATATTTTTGTCTTTCATCATCATTTTAACAAACAGACCAACTGTGAAGTTGTTGAAGTTAGGAATGAAAAATAAATAACTTGATCCAATTGGGTGTATCTTCTAGGCCTAGTCTTCGTTATTTTTATCAGCCAGCCAACAAGGATGTCTTCAAAAAATACCTTGACTAAACCTAGAATATTTTCCCACTTGGGCTAACTTATTTAATTTTCATTCCTTATTTAAAAATTTTACAAGTCAGAACAGTAAAATCATCTGGGTAATTCTGTCTCCCTTTGAAAATTTCAATATGATTCATTAGTTCCTGATTAAATGCTTTGGCGGAAAGTGCGGTTTTATTTTTAACAAATTCCATTAGTGCATCCTCATCAAAGTATTCTTCCGTATCATTTTGCATATCCGTTAATCCATCCGTATAGGTCAAAATTGTGGTATCTTCTTTAATAGATACTTCTCCCAAATCTAGAAAAGGTAACTCAGGAAAAGAACCCAAAATCGTACTACCTTCTCGCAAAGTATCCATCGTATTTTCTGAAAAAATCACGGGTGGGTTATGACCAGCATTACAATAAGTTAGTTTACCAGTTTCTCGTTTATATACGCCAATAAAAAAAGTAAGATGCTTATCTCCTTTTGTAATCCGAAAAAGAGAGGTATTTAGTTCTCTAACAAAATCTTCCAAAGCTGTACTCGCCATTAGTAAGCTGTGAAAATTTGCCTGAAAGTTTGCCATTAATAAAGCTGCAGCCAATCCTTTCCCTGCAATATCTGCAATACAAAAAACCAACGTTCCATCCTTGAACTCTACATAGTCAAAATAGTCTCCTCCGACTGTTTGGTGTGGTTTGTAGATGCTGTCAAGTTGGTAAAATTTATTATCAGGTAATATGTCAGGAATTAACAGGTGTTGCATATCGCCGGCCAGTTCCATTTCTCGATTATATCGTTCTTGTTCGATTTGTTGTTTGAATAAGCGTTTGTTTTCGATAGCCACCGCAATGATATTTGTGATGGTCGTGATAAATTGTACCTTATTATACATATCCTCATCTTCTTCAAATCCACCGATAAAGGTATAGGCAATTGGTTGTTCTTTGTGAAGTACAGGAATTACCACATCAAATTCTTTAATCAACTCATGGGTTTCATTTCCTTCTAGCATTTTCAGTCGCTCGTATTCTTTGAGTTTTTCGGAGATATCTAATTCTGTTAGTTTTTTTGAAATACCGATATAAGAAATACATTTCCAAGCACCGTCTGACTGAATGTATAAGGTCATTTTTCGGATTCCCATTTCCCAACTCAAAAATGAATTATACATATCATAAAGTCCTTGATCCGAGACATTGCTGTTAATCGCCTGCGTGATATTTAACAGACGATTAATCTGTAATTGCTTAAGGTGGAGTTCTCTTTCCAGAGATTCCAATTTTGACATTTCTTTTCGAAGGTTAGATAATTTTGCCATATACTAGTAGTTGTCAGTTTAAGGGACATAGAAAGAAAAAATATTCTTTCTGATTTTCTAAAAAAAGTTTAGTACAAAAGATAAAAATCATATTTGTTGATTCACATCTAATGCATCTCTTAATCCATTTCCAATCAAGTTAAACGCTAGTACCATAATCATAATTGCTAGCGCTGGTACCAACGCTAAAAATGGTTTACCACCAATTGCGTATCCATAATTTTCGTTGAGCATAGTTCCCCATGAAGGACTCGGCGGTTGGATACCAAATCCTAGATAACTAAGGCCAGCTTCGATCAAAATTGCGGTAGCAAAATTCGCTGCTGCGATCACCATGATCGGTCCTAAAATATTTGGGATAATATGTTTCAATAAAATTCTTGAAGTAGAAAAACCCATGACTTGCACTGCTTCTACAAACTGTACTTTTCGATACGCCAATACTTGACCACGAACAATTCTGGCTACATCTACCCACATCGTTAATCCTACCGCTAAAAAAATAATACCTACTCCTCGACCCAATGCTAAGACAATTGCAAAGACTAATAATAAAGTAGGAATAGACCATACCGTATTGATTAATAACATAATTAAATCATCTACTTTTCCACCTAAATAACCAGCCATTGCGCCCAATAATATTCCAATAGTAAGTGAAATAATTACCGCAATAAGGCCTGTTAATAGAGATATCCTTACCCCTAGCAAAAGTCTACTTAACATATCTCTTCCGTATTTATCTGTGCCGAGAATAAATCGTTTTTGTACAATATTTTTTTCTTTAACCAGTTGCTGCAAAACAGCTATTTTTTCTTTTGACTCTTCGCCTGACAGTCGAGTAAATATTACTTCATCGTTATTAAAAATAGATTTTTCATCGTAAGATAAAGCGTATAAAACTTCCGTTAAAGGAACACCTAATGTTTGTCCATCTACTGCTTTATTCGTGGTAGGATTTTCTCCAGCATAGCGAACTGCAAGAATAGAATCGTTTCGAAAACTATATCGATTAATCGGCACCAATTGATAAGAGTTAGGTTGTCCAAAAGCTAATTTCTTAAAAAAACCTCGTTTTTCCACATTGGCATTCTTACGAATTTTTAAGAGTGTAGTGGTAAATCCAGGATCTGCTAACGCCACAGCGGAAATTTGCTCATTCACTTGTGGGCTATCGTCTGGAGCAATGGTATATCCCAAGATTGCAACGATAATAGCTATTCCGATTACCAAACATCCAACTACCGCCGCTTTGTTTTTCAACAACCGTCGTAGCGCTTTTTGATTAGGAGTTACCGCCGATTTTTTATTTATAAAAGAAGTCATAAAAATGATTGTTCTTAGAGCATATATTAGGTGCTTACGTAAAGGTAGAAAAAAATTATGGTCATTTTTTTACTTTTGTAGAATGAAAATATTATTGGTGGAACCATTCTTCGTGGGGAGTCATGCTACTTGGGCCAAAGGTTACCAACAGTTTACCCAACATAATGTGGAAATATTGAGTCTTCCTGGTCGTCATTGGAAGTGGCGAATGTATGGTGGTGCAGTCAGTCTTGCTCGACAGATGGAAAAGCTGAAGTTTAAACCAGATTTATTGTTGGCCACTGATATGCTTGACTTGACAACTTTTTTGGCGCTTACCAAAAAGCAGACTGCTAATATCCCTGTTGCTATTTATTTTCACGAAAACCAAATCACTTATCCTTGGTCACCTGCCGATGCTGACAAAAAAATCGAACGTAATAATCAATACGGTTTTCTCAATTATACAAGTGCGCTGGCAGCAGATCATGTTTGCTTTAATTCACTTTATCACCATGATTCTTTTTTAGGTGCTTTACCAGATTTTTTGCGTCAATTTCCAGATTTTCAAGAAACAGATTTAGTAGGTTTTATTAGAAAAAAATCCAGCGTTTTACCTTTGGGATTGGATTTAGAAAAATTCGATGCATTTAGAGTAGATGTCACCAATGATATTCCCATTATTCTTTGGAATCATCGTTGGGAATACGATAAAAACCCAAGTACTTTTTTCAACGTTTTATTTAGATTAAAGAAAGAACAGATTGATTTTAGGATCGTTGTTTTAGGTGAAAAATATCAACAATCTCCTCCTATATTTGCCGAAGCAGCCACTTATTTAAAAAAAGAAATTCTACACTTTGGCTACGCTCCAGATTTTGCTACTTATGCCCAATGGCTTTGGAGAGCAGATATTTTACCCGTTACTAATTTTCAAGATTTTTTTGGTGGAAGCATCGTAGAAGCGATGTATTGTAATACTTATCCTGTATTGCCTAATCGATTGGCCTATCCGGCTCATATTCCGAAAGAAAATCACCAAAAACATTTTTACGATGGATCGGAAGAACAGCTTTATTTACAGTTAAAAAAAATGTTGAAAGAATTTGGAACTAATTCGATCTCTTTTAATGTAAAAAATTACGTTCATCATTATGATTGGCGTATCTTTGCACCCGCTTACGATGAATTTTTCTCAAAAATAGTTTCTACCTATTAGACTAAACTAACGCCAAATATTTATATGTCTTCGATTCTTTACCAAAATAAAAAAGTCACCTATCAAGTTTCTGGTTCTGGACAACCTGTAGTTTTGCTACATGGTTACTGTGAAGACAAACAGATGTGGGATCATTTTATTCCACTCTTACCTTCTGCTAAATACATCACGATTGATTTACCTGGATTCGGAAATTCAGAAGTAGTTCCAGATATTTCTATTCTAGGAATGGCGGAAGTAGTGATGATTGTTTTGAAAGAACTTAAGATAGATAAAACGATCTTGATTGGTCATAGCATGGGTGGTTATATTAGTTTAGCTTTCGCCGAAAAATATCCAATTTTTTTAATCGGTTTAGGATTGTTTCATACGCACCCTTATGCAGATTCAGTGTTACAAAAATCTTCTCGAAATAAGAGTATTGATTTTTTACAACGTAATGGAGTAGCTCATTATGCAAAACAATTAATACCCAAATTATTTCCTGCTGGATTTACTAGGTTTAATAATTTTTTGGTGAATAATCTAATTTATCGAGCTAGTAGATTTCCAGTAGAAGGATTAGTTTATGCACTTCAAGCGATGCGAGATAGACCAGATCGAAGCAGTGTATTAACTAAAATAAGTTGTCCTGTACATTTTTTAATTGGTAAAAAAGATACAACGGTTGATGAAAAAAGAGCGTTAGAACAAACAACGCTTGCAGATCATTCACTGCTGCATATTTTAACCGACGTAGGTCATATGGGAATGTTCGAACGTCCGAAAGAAACAGCTGAGATGGTAGGAGAATTTATCAAACACTGTCAAGAAGTATAGGTATATAATAAGTATTGTCCGACAGTATTCATTCAAAACTTGATCTTTTTGTCAAGCTATTTTATCTTTAACTTATGAATCCATTTTTAGTGGCGCTAGCAGTAGCCCCAGCTTTAATTATCTGCTTTGTTATTTATCGGATCGACCGTTATGATAAAGAATCTCACTGGCAATTAATTATTTGCTTTGTGTTAGGGATGCTGATCACTTTCCCAGCGATGCAGATTGAAGCCTTTGGCGAATCCTTTGGATTGAATCAGCCTGGTCATCTTGGAAAATTAATATTACTTTCTTTTGTGGTGGTAGGCCTTACTGAGGAATTGACAAAATTCGTAGTACTGATGGGTTATGCTTATCCGCGTCGCGCCTTTAATGAACCGTTAGATGGGATTGTTTATTCGGTGATGATTTCAATGGGTTTTGCTACTTTAGAAAATATAATCTATGCAGATAGATTTGGTTTAGAAACTACGGTTCTTCGAGCATTTACTGCTGTTCCTGCTCATGCGGTCTTTGGTGTTTTTATGGGTTATTATGTTGGATTAGCAAAATTTTCTAAAGGAAATAAAATAGCATTAATCGCTACTGGTCTTGTTTTAGCTGCGGTAATACATGGTCTCTACGACTTTTTTATTTTACAAGAATACTATGACTGGTTAATGGTTTTTGCAACGCTGACTTTATGTATAAGTCTTTATTTTGCCATTCGACTCGTTCGTCTGCACCAAGCGAATTCTCCCTTTCGAAATCAACCAGATGCTGATTATCCTACCATAGCAAAAGCGCCTCCTGAAATAGAAGAAGCTGAAATTATTGAAACCAACGAAATTACTGATGAAGTTATTAAGGAAATGAAAAAAGATAAAAATTTGTAAGTAATGCGAATCAGGGGTTGGAAATAAATGAAGTTGTTTTAAAATGATAATTTGAAATTTAACTCCTGATTCGCATAGGTATTATTTTTTCAATTTTTTATTATTAGCATGACGGTCACGATCTCTTTTAGTTTTCTTCTTTAGACTTTTCACCAAAGCTTCTGATAAATCAACACCTGTTTGATTTGCTAAACAAATCAGGACAAATAATACATCCGCCATTTCTTCCGCCAAGTCTTGTGGAGCAGATGCTTCTGCTTCTTTTGTTTTAAAAGATTGCTCTCCGTAAATTCGAGCCATCAATCGAGCTACTTCACCGACTTCTTCGGTCAAGATAGCCGTATTGGTCAACTCATTATAATAACGTATACCAACAGAGTTGATCCAATCATCTACTATTTTCTGTGCTTTTGAAATTTCCATTTACTCCTTATTTTTTGAATCCATACAAATCGTTACCGGTCCGTCATTAATTAATGCGACTTTCATATCCGCACCGAAAGTTCCGGTTCCTACCTTTAACTGACTTATTTGTTGAAGTTCATAAACAAATTTTTCGTAGAGTGGAATAGCGAGCTCTGGGCGAGCGGCTCGAATGTAAGAAGGCCGATTACCTTTTTTGGTACTAGCAAATAATGTAAATTGGCTGATCACCAACATTTCAAACGACTTATCCACAATAGATTTATTCATCACTCCTTTTTCATCAGGAAAGATCCGTAGGTTTGAAATCTTTTTTACTAGCCAAAGAATATCATCTTCCTGATCATCAGGTTCAATTCCTAATAAAATTAATAGACCAGCCTCAATTTTAGATTTAATTTTTTGATCAATGGTTACGGACGCTTCACTGACCCGTTGAATAACAACTCTCACGAGATTAGATTTTTGTGTAACAATACATTATTATAATTCAACTCATTAATTTTTTTAGAAACTCGATACATATATAATGTATCATTTGGAGGAGTCTGGAGCATATCGCAAGTTTGAGTTATATCCATTTCAGATAACCATTGCTTTTGAGATTCTGGTGTCAGTAATAATACGGGCATTCTAGAAAAGACTTCTTTCATTTCCTGATTGGCATCGGTCGTAATAATAGAAAAACTTTTTAGACCATATTTTCCATCGCTCCATTCATCCCAGATTCCAGCCATGACCATTAACTCTCCAGATTTTAATTTTATCCGATATGGAATTTTATTTATCCCATCCTGTCGCCATTCATAAAAAGAATCTGCGAGTACTAAACATCGTTTTTTTCTAATTGGAATTCTAAAAGAAGTTTGCCCACCAATATTTTCTTTTCGAGCATTGATTAGTCGTCCATTATTTCGTCCCGTTTCTGACCAACTAGGAATTAAGCCCCAAGTTACGTATTGCAATCTGTTTTGATTATCATTGGTGATGATATAAGAATGCTGGGTAGGCCCAATATTATAACTCGTTCGTAATTGATTTTGTAAGGTTACGCCAAACTTATTTTCGATATCTTCCTGAGTAGTGACAAGAGAAAAACGGCTACACATAGGTCAAATATTGGATTATTGATGAAAAGTTCTAAACAAGGGTATTAAAACCATTATATAAGTCCAATTAAATCAGGACTTTATAAAAACCGAAGTTAACACTCTTTGTGGAATATTCGGTTAAAAACTACCATGGTTATCCACATTCGCTAACAATAATTTTATAAAATATATTAATTATTTCATGAGTGAACGTTTTTTGTGGAATTCAACACTAGTTACTGACATCCAAATCGTAGTTATTCTTTTAAGTTGATAAAAAACTTATTCTGTGGGAAAGCTACTAACACAATGTTCATAAAATTGTAAATAACTGATTTAAAGGAAACTATGATGTTTGTCAAGTGTTAATAAAGCACCTTAAATTTTTAATAACTCAAGATCAAAGAAAAAACCTACTTTTTTATCTACAAGTTAACACCCCTGATGATGAGAGCATTTTTTAAAAAATTTATTATAATTATAATTAACAACAATCAGGGCAAGAAAAATCTTAGGAACTAATTTTCGGATTATTTTTGCGAAAAGTTCAAAATTCAAAATTTCACTAAAAATGGAAAATGTGGTAAAGGTTGAAAGACAAAGTTCGGAACGAGTTCATCGAGTGGTGCGGTGGTGGTTGATGATTGGATTGGTGATGGTTTTTTTTCAGGTCTTCATCGGAGGTGTTACACGTTTGACTGATTCTGGATTGTCGATTACAGAGTGGGCGGTGATTCAAGGAACGTTGCCACCGATGAATGCGGAGGAGTGGAGTGTAGCGTTTGAAAAATATAAGATTAGTGCAAAACGTCAATATGAATCCCTGCATGGAGATATGACCATGTCTGAATTCAAGGTTATTTTCTTCTGGGAATATTTTCATCGATTGTGGGCTCGGCTAATGGGGTTTGTGTTTATCATTCCATTTTTCTTTTTTTTATTTAAAAAGTGGATGCCTCGGTGGTTGCTTAGGCGGCTGGGAGTAGTGATTTTATTGGCATCAGCTGCGGCGACTTTTGGTTGGATTATGGTCGCCAGTGGATTGAATGAGGATAACCGAACTTGGGTAAGTGCTTATAAGTTGATGACGCATCTAGGAATTGCTACTTTATTATTCGGATATTTGTTCTGGACTTGGTTGAGAACGCATCAAACGGATGATTTTGTTGAAAACAATCCTGGTTTAAAACGTTTTGCTTGGATGACTACGGGAGTATTAGGTATTCAAATTTTGCTTGGAGGGTTGATGGCCGGTATGCGAGCAGGATTGATTCATCCTTATTTTCCCTTTTTCGTGGAAGGAGAGCGGTTTTTAGGTGCTTTGTCTAGTAGTGGGGTCGGATTGGATAATCTGATCAATTACGAGCAAGCAGTCGCACCAAAAGCCTGGGTACAGGTTTTTCACCGTAGCACAGCATATTTGCTCACTGGTTTAATCATTTTATTGGTGATTAGAGTTGGAAAAAGTGCAATTATTTCTGAAAAACTAAGAAAAGCTAAAGTATTGTTGATAACCTTGTTAGTAACACAGTTTTCTTTAGGTATTTTGACGGTAATTAACTGTTTTGGAAAGGTGCCTGTAGTATATGCCTCTTTACATCAGGTTGTTGCCCTTTTATTACTAATAAATATGCTATATATATGCTATCAATTTAGTAGTTCACGAACAGTTGTAAAATAAATGTGGATAAGTTGTGAATAACTGTTTATTTTCTTTTAAATCCTTGTTTTTATGTATTTTATATATTGCATATATATTATAAATGTTTGATTATCAATAGTTTAGGTTATATTTACCGTTCCCTCAAGAAACCGCACGTATTTTTTGATAAATGTGGAAAACTCTGTGGAAAAGTTATAAAACAAGAGAAATCTCTTTGTTTTCTAATAGTTTTTTATCAAAATGTGGATAAACTCTAAATAATTGTGAATTACCTTCAATTTTTGGCTTAAAATGTATGATTAAAATTATAAAATCAGCTTTAGAATTCACAATTGTGGATAAGTCGTTGAAAAGTTAGTAAATCAAAGAATATTAAAACATATTATCGAAATAGTCGTATCCTACTGGCATAAATATTTTATATTTAGTGCTAGATCAAACATCTATCAATTTCAATGGATTTAACAATTAAAGAAGAAGGAGAATTTAGGTATATAGAATCAAACCCTAATGGTGAAGTATTATTACTACTACATGGGTTATTTGGAGCATTAAGTAATTTCTCTTCCATCATTGACTATTTTTCAAAATCGTTTAATGTCGTTGTTCCTATTCTTCCCATTTTGGATTCTCCGATCCATAGAGTTTCTTTATCCGTACTAGTTGATCACGTTTCGGACTTTTTGGAATATAAGAAAATGGAACAAGTAAATATCTTGGGAAACTCCTTGGGTGGCCATATTGCGTTGCTTTATAGTATTGCAAAACCTGAAAAAATAAATTCTATCATTTTAACTGGTAGTTCTGGTTTATTTGAAAACTCGCTTGGCTCGACTTTTCCTAAAAGAGGTGATTACGAATTCATCAAAAATAAGACTCGCGATATTTTTTACGATCCAGAGATTGCTAGTAAGGAATTAGTAGATGAGGTTTATGATATTGTCAATGATCGTAACAAAGCCATTAGAGTAATAGCTACGGCTAAATCTGCGGTTCGCCATAATTTAAGTGATAAACTACATTTAATAGCTGCACCAACTTTATTAGTTTGGGGAGAGGAAGATACCGTGACACCACCTTTTGTTGCAGAGAAATTTAATGAGCATATAGAAAACTCTCAGTTATTCTTTGTTGAGAAGTGTGGCCATGCTCCAATGATGGAAAAGCCGGATGAATTTAATAAACTTCTGGCTACATTTTTAAATGAACTTGCAACGCATAAAGTAGCCTAATATCAATCGTTACAGAATATTTAGGTAATTAAAAAGCCCATGTCACACGTGTGACATGGGCTTTTTAATTTGATTTTTTAAGACTAAAATCTAAAATCTTGAATCCAATCTTTAAAGTCACCATAAGAAGTTGATATTTTAATAGAAGACTTGGGCTCATCAGCTAGCTTAGCAAGTCTAATTGGAACTTCTATTTTTTTGTTCAGGATATCTTCTACATCCTCAATAAATTTAGAAGGGTGCGCTGTTTCAAGAATTACACCTGCAGTCTCTGGGTATATTTTTTGATATTCTTTTAGTGCTAAGTATCCAACAGCGCCGTGCGGATCTATGACATACTGAAAATTATCATCAATATCTTTAACGGCCATTCTAGTTTGAGCATCATCAAAGGAGTAGCCTTTGATATCTTTTCCCATCATGTCACACGTGTTACATTGGTCCTTTTTATACAAATCTTTTAGGCGAGCGAAGTTACTAGGGTTTCCTACGTCCATAGCGTTTGAGATAGTTCTTACGCTTACTTTAGGCTCATACTGGCCTGTTTTAAGGTACTTAGGGACAATATCGTTGCTATTCGTTGCAGCAATCATGTGTTCAATAGGAAGTCCCATTTTCTTAGCAAGGATACCAGCTGTTAGATTTCCAAAGTTTCCAGAAGGAACAGAAAAAACTACAGGCAGCGTATTACCAGCTATTTGGAGTTGTTTAAAGGCTTCAAAGTAATATAGGGATTGTGGAATAAGACGTGCGATATTAATGCTGTTAGCAGAGCTTAAACGAAGTTGCTGATTAAGTTCTTTGTCGAGGAAAGCTTGTTTGACTATAGCTTGACAATCATCAAAGGTTCCATCAACTTCAAGTGCGGTAATATTATGGCCAAGGGTAGTAAGTTGTTTTTCTTGGAGTGGACTAACTTTTCCACTTGGATATAAAATAACCACCTCAATCCCCGGTGTCTGATAAAAACCAGAAGCTACGGCTCCGCCAGTATCGCCTGAAGTAGCAACTAAGATGATTAGCTGCTCTTTCTCTGCTTGATTGAAGTATCCCATCAAACGAGCCATAAAACGGGCTCCAAAGTCCTTAAAAGCAAGAGAAGGGCCATGAAATAGCTCTAATACACTTGTTTTGTCGTCTAATTTAAGCAAAGGAACCGAAAAGTTGAAAGCTTCCGCTACTAGTTCATTAAGAGTCTGAGAAGGGATATCATCTCCAATTAAGTGGGTCACGACTGCTTGTGCAATTTCTACAAAGCTCATGGTAGGAAGCTCTGTAAAGAAGTGATCGGGTAGTGGAAGAATATTCTCGGGCATAAAAAGGCCGTTATCATCGGGTAGACCTTTCATAACGGCTTCTTTAAGGCTCACAAGATTTTTTTTGTTTTTGGTACTGTAAAGCTGCATAATGTGTTATTTATAGAGTAGTACTTAAAGTAGAGGATGATTGTTGGTAATTTGTAACATTTGTGGAGAACTATAATAATTCAGCTCCTTCCTGATTAATACCTGAAATAAATAATTGATTGTGAATTTTCTTTTCATTAAAGACTGCTTGCATAGCTTTACCAGCGTTTTCCGCAATTAAGCTATTTGCACAAAGCGCAAAAATAGAAGGTCCTGCTCCAGAGATGCTACAACCCAAAGCACCAGATTTAAGTGCTGCTTCTTTAACTTCATAAAAACCAGTAATGGAGTTAGCTCGTTGTGGTTCAATAATCACGTCTTGTAAAGAACGACTGATTAAGTCTAAATTTCCTGTGGAAAGACCTATAATTAACCCTCCAAGATTTCCACTTTGGGTAATAGTTTGTTTGAGTGTTACTTGATCACTCAGAACTGAGCGGGCGTCTTTAGTTAGAATTTTTATATGTGGATAAACTACTGCTGCGTATAATCCTCTTGGAACAGGAACCCTGTGGACATCTAAGCTTGGATTATCTCTGATAAAGATCATTCCACCAAGTAGAGAAGGAGCAACATTATCTGCGTGATAGGCATTATCAGCAACTTGCTCGCCTAAAACAGCAAAAGGAAGTAACTCCCTTTTGGTTAAAGGACGTCGTAGTAATTCATTTACCGCCATTACTCCAGCAACCGAACTAGCTGCACTAGAGCCTAGACCACTGCCAAAAGGCATTTTTTTATGAATCTCCATTTCGATCCCACGGTTCGATTCTCCTAGATGATCGAGTAGACGTTGTGCTGCAAATCCCGCCGTATTTTTTTCTACTTCGTAGGGGAGTTTAAGTCCCTTTAATCCAGTAATTCTGGTAATTCGTAAATTTGGCGTATCTGAAAAACGGACAATAATTTCATCTCCAGGTTTTTCTAAAGCAAAACCTAGTATATCAAATCCGCAGGCGACATTGGCTACAGTAGCTGGTGCAAAAACTTTTATTCCACTTCTCATTATTGAAATATTATTTTATATTAAGTTGATTATCAATGTAGTGAGTTGCCAATTGAAATGATTTCGGCAAAAACTCCCGCAGCGGTTACTTCTGCTCCTGCTCCTGGTCCTCTAATAACAAGCGGTCGATCCTTGTATCGCTGAGTCGTAAAAACAATCATATTATCACTTCCATTCAAGGAGTAAAAAGGATGATCAGGTCCTACCGATTCTAGCTTGATTCTAGCTTGATTATTTTCTAGTGTCGCCACCATTCTTAATACTTTATTTTCTGCAGCAGCTTCCGCTCGTCGTTTTTCAAAAAAGTCATCCGCTTTTCTGACTTCCTCAAAAAATTGAGGTACCGTTTCTGCGGCTATACAAGCTTCAGGAAGAATAGATTCAATTTCTACATCTTTGGCTTCTAAAGGTAATCCAGTTTCTCGAGCTAGAATAATTAATTTTCTACGAACATCAATCCCCTTCAAGTCTGTTCTAGGATCTGGTTCGGTATAACCGAGTTCTGCAGCTTTATTTACGATCTCACTAAATTTCATTCCGGGTCCAAAAGAATTAAATATAAAAGAAAGTGATCCTGACAATACTCCTTCAATTTTTAAAATTTCATCTCCACTGTCAATTAAATCATTTAAAGTAGAAATAACTGGGAGTCCAGCTCCAACGTTTGTTTCGTATAAGAAACGAACACCTCGTTTTTCAGCTAGTGATTTCAGCTGTTGATATTGTAAATAAGTTGACGAGGTAGCAATCTTATTAGGAGTAGAAATAGAAATACTAGCGTCAAGAATTTCATTATATTTTTGAGCAATTCCTTCATTCGCAGTATTATCTACAAATATTGTATTTGAAAGGTTTAGCATTTTCATTTTTTTAATAAAATTGTCCAACACCATTACTTCATCACTATCATCTAATTGATTTTTCCAGTTTTCAAGATCAATTCCGTCTGTAGAAAAAAGCATTTTCCTACTATTTGTTAAGCCTACAATCTTAATAGCTAAATGTCTTTTTTCTTTAAGGAAGGCCGCTTGTTTTCTAATTTGATTAATTAAAGTTGAACCAATCAAACCAACCCCAACCATAAACACGTGTAACTCTTGGATATCAGAAAGGAAGAAGGATTCATGCAAAGCGTTCAAGGCTTTTCCTTCATCGCTCCGAGGAATGACGACTGAAACATTTAATTCAGAAGATCCTTGAGCAATGGCAATACAGTTGATACCATTCTTACCCAATGCCTGAAATAGACGACCAGAGATACCGGGTTGGTAACGCATGTTTTCACCAATGATTGCTACGACAGAAAGATCATCTTCTATCTTGATGGGATCGACTAACTGACTTTGAATTTCATATTCAAAAGCAGATTCCACTCTCTTTTTTGCTTTTTTAGCAAACTGTGGCTGAACCGCAAAACTGATGGAATGCTCTGAAGATCCTTGTGTAATCAAGATAATATTTATCCCAGCTTGTGCTAAAGCATTAAATAGTCGAGCTGCAATACCAGGAACACCAAACAACCCGCCGCCTTGTAAGGTGAGCAGCGCAATATTGCTCATGGAAGAAATTCCTCTGACTGGATGTCCATTTTTAGAAGAGTGGTCAGAGATCAATGTTCCTTTAAATTCAGGATTAAAAGTATTCCGGATAGTTAACGGAATATTTTTAGACAAAGCAGGTTGTAGTGTTGGAGGATAAATTACCTTAGCACCGAAATGAGACATTTCCATTGCTTCGGCATAGGTCATTTCTGGAATGGTGAAAGCTGATTTTACTTTTCTAGGATCTGCTGTAAGAACACCGTCTACATCTGTCCAAATTTCAATGATGCTGGCATTTAGTCCTGCCGCTAATAGTGCCGCAGTATAGTCGGAGCCTCCACGACCTAGCGTAGTCGTTAGACCTCCTTTGGCAGAACTGATAAATCCGGTGACAATATGCGTTCCTGAATTTTCTTTAAAATAATTTTCAATTTGTTGATAAGTTGTGGACAAATCTACCTTCGCAGAACTAAAGTGTTTATCTGTTTGAATAATCTTACGAGCATCCAAATAATGAGCGTCAATACCTTCTTGTTTTAAAGCTTGACTGATAATAAAACAAGCGTTTCTTTCTCCGAAGCTAAGGACGTAATCCATGGTTCGAGTTGAAGCTTCCCGAACGAGAAGAATACCGTGTAATAGATTTTTTAAAACCGCATGATTCTCTTCTAGTTCTTTTAGAATTTCTTTTTGTGAATGATCTTTTATTAAGGCTTTGACTGCTTCACTGTGTCGGCCTGAAAATTCATTAAAGATCTTTTCGTAAGAAGCATCTCCTTCTTCTGCCAGTCGACTCATCTCAATTAGCTGATCTGTAACACCTCCAAAAGCAGAGAAAACAACAGCGAAACGTTCGTCTTGTGCATTATAAGTTTTAAGAATTTCAAGTACACTTTCTATTCGTTCCGGTTTTGCGACAGAAGAGCCGCCAAATTTTAGGATTTTCATATTAAGAGTTTAGGTCAAGTTAGAATCGTTAACTTGAATGATTTGACGACTTAGCTTTGTCAATAATGGATTAAATTGGTAAAAGGATGGTTAGAATTTGGTAAAATAGATCAAAAAAGAGATCACTTGAGAGCCAATAAGAGTCAATTGCTAATTAGGGGTCAAATTTAATAAAAGCAGGTATTTATTTTCCATACTTCGCATAAGTTTTTGCTCTTCTTCAGTCTTGTCATTATAACCGATCAAGTGAAGGACTCCGTGTACCATTACGCGATAGAGTTCGGTTAGGGTCTCTACTTTAAATTTTTTGGCGTTTTCGATGATACGATCAATACTGATGAATACATCTCCTTCGACGGGAGCTTTGCTATATGCAAAGGTAATTACGTCGGTTAAGGTATCATGTTGAAGATATTTCATGTTTAATTCGTGGAGATAGGTATCACTACAATAGATAAAATTGATGGTGACAAATGTACAATCTTCTTCAGAAAAAACAGATTTGATCCAGTGACTGATAATTTGAGGATGTTCTAGCTCGAATGTTGAGTCCTCATTGTAGTAGTGAATACTTTCGTCACTCATATATTGAATTGAATTTCTACGGTACTGCCATTATCGTGATAAAGGACTTGATCAGATAATTGTCTCATTAAGAAAACACCACGGCCGCCTAATTCTAAAACATTTTCAGGAGCAGTAGGGTCTGGAAGTTGCCCATAATTAAAACCATTTCCTTCATCAGAAATGATAAAACCAAGCTTATTTTTATATTTTTTAATAGAAACAGAGACTTTTTTCGATTCATCTTTACCGTTACCATGCATGATTGCGTTGGTAACTGCTTCCGTCAAACTGATCAGGATATTGCCATACATATCTGCGCTCAGTTTATACTGGCGAAATATCGTCTCTACGTAGGGTTCTACGCGAGCAATGTTTTTCGGATGAGAGATGAGAGTTAGCACATCAATGTTTTTTCTCTGTTCGAGGAAATAGACATTCATAAAACTGGTAAGTAATGGTTATACTGAGTTTTACGAGGTTTGTCGTCTGTTTGTTGGACTAAATTGCTACTATTTTATTGATTTTTCAAGGATTTGAAGTATTCTTCTACTAAAAATTTATAATATGGCTTCAACTCTGGCGATACAGCTTTGTAAGTATCAATTTCTGCTTCACGTTTTTTAATGTATTCTTCGAGAGAAGGAGGCATCTTTCTTTCTCTTTCTGCTGTTCTTTCTGCCTTTCTTTTATTGTCATATTCTCGTTCTCTTTCTGCTTTTTCAGCTTCTAGCAATCTGGTCATAATTTCCTGTTGGCGTTCTAGCATCTCGTTGGTCAAGCGTTTATTCACAAGATCCGTCTCTGTCTTATTCATCTGATCTACGATTTCTTGCATCTGCTTATCGCCCTGCCCTTTTTCTTGCATGGCGCGCTGTTTTTCTTGTAGTGCCTTACGGAGTGCCTTTTGTTTTTTAGCCATTTGTGCAAACTGCTTACTAGAAGCACCTTTACCTTTTTGCATGGCATCTTTCATTTGTTTGAGTTGATCTCCGATCCCTTTTTGTCCTTCGGACATTTTATCTTTTGGTTCTCCCCCTTTCTTTCCTTTTCCTTGTTTCCCTTTTCCTTTTCCGCCAGGATTGTCACACATCTGGTCGCCTGCCATCATGCTGGCCATTTGTTGTTGCATTTGGTTCATGACTTCACTAAGCATTAGTGCGAGATCATTGACATTCTTCATGGTACGTTGCTGGTGTTCGCTTGCTTGGCTTTTCTTTCTTTCTTCTAGATCATCTAGAGAAGTTTTCATATTGGATTTAATATCTGTTACTTTTTCCGTTACGTACGATTCGATTTGGTGTACTCGCTTGCTAAGAGCTTGTAGTGAATCTTCAACTAATTTGAAGTCATCTTTTATTTTATATTGATCTTGAACTAGTTCAACATAACGGGGCGTATTGATACTGGTTTTACCAATCGTGGCAATCAGATCTTCCTGCTCAAAAGAAATACCGATAAGATTTTCGAGCAGCTGACGTAAAGCTTCCATATCCTCTTCCATCTGTTCCATCTGGCCACTGTCCATATCCATTTGCATGGATTCGGCCATGTCTTTCATTTTTTTAGCCGCTTTTTTCTGTTTTTCAGAAGCTTCTTTATTCTGCATTTCTTTCATAGAATCAGAACTATCTTTCATGTCTTGCATGATATCTTCCATCTCTTCTTGTGGCTCACCAAGGTCTTGTGGGTTTTCTAGTTCTTTGTTCTTTTCTTCTGTTTTGGCAACGTCTTCTTTTAATTTTTCAAACTCCTCATTAAGCTCTTCCTGCTTTTTCTCTAATTCATCTTGCTTCGCTTCGTCCGTATTTTTTTCTGTTTCTTCTGCAAGTTCTTCTTGTTCTTTTGCCAGTTCTTCTAATTTTTCCATGGCCTGCTCCATCTCCAATTCAACTTCTAGTTGTTTGAACATTTCCAGTGCACGATCCATTTCTTTCTCCATTTCTTCATCGTCCATTTCCATCTCTTCCATCATGTCGAGGGCTTCTTCTTTTTCTAACTCCTCCATCAACTCTTGAATTTTTTCCATCAACTCTTTCATCTCAGGGCTCATCAGCTCTTCAAACATCTCTTGGATTTTCTCTTGTTTCTCCAAGAGTTCTTCGTCAGGCTTCGTAAATTCTTCTTGGTTTTTCATATTTTCTTCCATCATCTCCTGCGCCTTTTCTAGCTTTTCGTCTAGTTCTTCTTTTCGTTCTAGTAGTTTTTCTAATTCTTTTTTTGTTTGCCAATCCATCTCTTTTTTCTGCAGCATTTTTTCGCGCAGCTTTTTCATATCCTCTTTAATGGCTTTATTTTCTTTGATGGCTTCTTTGAGTTCTTTTTTAATTTCATCACTATTCTCTTCCGCCATATCTTTGAATTCTTCCACACTTGGTTTCTTATAATTCATCAATTTAGTCTTGGCAGATTTGCTACCATTGATACCATCATTATCAGAAACTTCAAAATAATAAGTCAACTCATCGCCAGGTTCTAAAACCATTTCTGCAAGGTCCCATGTGTAATCATATTGTGTTTGCTTTCCTTCTGAACGATCTACAGGAAGACTATTCAAAGCACCTTTGGCTACTCCACCGTTACTAATTGAGTAATTGAAAGTTAGATTACGAATACCATAATCATCAGACGCATCTCCTACAAAGAAAAGTAATTTGCTATCTGTACTATCGACAAATTGTTCTACTTTAATATTAGGATGTAAATCTGGAATGACGCTGATTGCGTAGGCTACAGAATCAGCATTTGGTAAATCTTGATTAGAAATAAAAAGCTTATAACGTTGATCACGCAATGCTCTTTTTTTATAAGAAAATAGATTGTCGGAAAATCGCTCCGCGGCAAGAAAATCTTTGTTGTCAGAAAATTTCAGTGCAATCTCTTCTGTATGTTGTGCATTGAAAACCCAACTGACGTTTGTTCCCAAAGGCACTACTAAGTCACCGATGTTGGCGAGACTTTCATCTTTACGTTTTGTATAAGCTGGATAATCTAGTTTAATATCAAAACCTGCGATGTTTGGTTTTTTTAAAACTCCTAATTTATAACCATCAGAATTGACTCCAGAAGAAAAAAGTTTAAAATCTGTTTCTTTCTGGACATTACTAAACTGATAAGAAAACGTTGCGTTATCTTCTTTCTTTAAACGATATTTATATCCATCGATATCAATAAAAACTTCGTTAGGTAAAGCTTCTCCTTCTACTTTTACCTCTAGTGTATAATCATCAAATTGAACAACCGTCAAATTCTTTTCATCGATCTGAAAAGAAAAGGGAGCAGCTCGAACGAATTCTTTATTATTATTAATCAAACGATTGGTGCTATCACGAATAATACTTGGTGCTGCAAAAAGCAAAATTAACAACAACATTAATGGAGGTAAGGCGTAGCGTAAATATTTTTTATTTTGAGCTAAATTAATCGCTGATTTAAAAGGAACTAATTTAATATCTTCCGTCTTTTGGTTGATACTAGCGTTAATCAAACTCGCATTTGC
>CALGJS010000151.1 GCA_937927835.1 uncultured Saprospiraceae bacterium
CCTTCACCACCAAAAAAGCCTCGGCCCATTTTTTTAGAAAATTCAATACCTACTTCTACTCCTTTTGCGGCGCAAAGAAAAGCATCTTTTTGACAAACAATTTTGCCTCGTAAAGTTGAAAGGTCGAGTGGAATAATTCGGCCAGGATAAGGAGCAGCAAAGGATACTTTTCGCTTACCAGAACCTCCATGGGTAAAAGCAGTTAAGAATAGGCTTTCTCCCGTAATAAGGCGTTTTCCCGCAGAAAGAACCTTTCCCCAGATTCCTTTGTCGTCGTGACGGTGGCTTCCATCACCAAAGATAGTGGCCATTTCAATTTCTTCATCCTTCATCATAAAACTGCCTGCTTCGGCAATTACAGTTTCATAAGGATCTAATTCAATTTCGACAAACTGCATTTCTTCTCCAAAAATTTGGTAGTCGATTTCATGATCATTCATAATGGTATTTTTAGGTTTACAATAGTTTTCTCACAAAGATGTGATACCTAAAAATAGGAAGTTTATAGAAAAAGAAGGCTTTTTATCGACCAAAATTTCAAAATACTGGACGAATGCAATCAACTAGAAAGCTTATAATAAGAACCAACTACCCGTTGTCCAGTGTAATTTGGTCCGGCTTGATCATCGGCTCCACAATATTGAAAAATAGAGAGGATCTTTTGCGTTCCAGTGATGCTAATTAGTTTTTTCCTTTGCCCGTTGAATAAGTTTTATAAAATTAGAAATTATTCTTTAATGATTTTTTGATTTATTACACCAGCTGAAGTACTAATTTCCAATAGGTAAATACCTGAATTTAACGCAGAAAAGTCAATAGACGTTTGGTTATTAGAATCCATTTTCTTTATGATTTGTCCAGTCAAGTTAACGATAGAAATAGTGTTTATCTGATGTTCTGAATTATTCATACGAATCTCAAGTTGGTTAGAGACAGGATTCGGAAAAGTTGAGAGTGATAAGTTTTCAGCAAGTTCGTCTGAAGTGGAAGTCTCTATAGATTTTGTCAATCTATAAACTGTTCCAGGCGGGATAACTCCATTCAAAAATGTTAAGTCAGAATCAACATTGGTTATAGCAGTTAGGGATGCACTTTCTGGTGGACCACTCAAGGTATATGCTTCACCCGTTAACTCTTCTGTATCAAAATCAATGTCTTCAAAAAGACCGATCAAGGTACCAGTTTCTCCTTCGAAAGTTACCTCCAAATCATCAATAAAATTCTCTCCAAATCGAATTTCAATTTGGTTAGATCCTTCGTACAACCATAATTGAAAATTGGTAAAATAAGAAGAAACAAGATTAGTTTCCAGGTCGTCATAGAATCCAACATTATTCCATTCAATTTTTAAAATTCTATTTCCTTCACTTCCTTCAGTTAGATAAGATATACTAGATAGCGAACCTACAGAAGGTTCATCAATCATAAAATCATATCCTCTATCAATCAAGTCTGCTCCATATGGTACGAACAAGGACGAGTTTTCGGCACCGTTAGTTGGTTCTGTTAGTGTGCCTCCTGATCCCCATTCCGAAATAACAATTTCATTAAGGGTCTTTGTGAAATAATTAAAATCAAAACCGATGGGAATATTAAACTGAGGGTCGTCCCAAGTTATATTTCCATTTAAGGAAGTACTGCCAACTAAGTCATTGTAGGGTTCGTTGGTAATTGACAGTTCGTATGTTTGGGCATTCCCCCAAAGAGTAAATCCTAGTAGAAAAGAAATAAGTAAACTTCTGAATTGCATAAAATTTATTTTTAGCATTAATAAAAATTAGAAAATCGGGGCAAAGTACTTCTATAATCTTCGTAATCCAATAAAAAAAACAAATAAGTTATTTTGACTTCAACTTGCCTTTTAAGTAAGTCATCGCTCGATCAATATTAGACAATAATTTTTCTGTGGTGGAGATGGCGTCTTTCAAGCTTCTTCTTCTTTTGGGTTCATTAATTAAAACGGACTTAAAGGTTGTCAGTGCTGAATTTGCATTTATTTTAGCTTCGACTAATTTTTCTTGGACTATTTCAATAGAATGATTTGTGCCTTTAAATTTCTTTTTTTGTGCTACTACAAAAACATTAAAAAGATCGGTGGCAGCATTAAATTTCTGTCCTGCTTCATTTAGTGTGTCTACCTTTTCATTCAGGTCATGGTTCTTTAGTCCCTTAACAATTTTCTTTCGCCAACGCATCATAGATCCAGCTCCTTTCCCCATCGCTAGGGAACGATCTAATTGGGCTTTATCCCGTGCCGTTGGATCTTTCTTTAAATAAGCATCAATGACTTGTTCAGGATTAAAAGCATCAGTTGGAGGAACTATGGGTGTATTATTTTCAAAATCTTTATAAGTCATTGGCGTTGCTCGTAGTTGCCAAATCGGATCAAATGGAATATGCGATTCTAACATTTCTTCCGGATTGATATCATACCATTTTGCATTGTATCTTTTTACAAATCGCTTTTTTTCATTTATGAATCCTGCGCCCCAAGTTGGGTCATAAAGCTTCCATTGATTATTCACTTTAACCGCATTCCAAGTATGTCCCATACTACTAGATAATTTCCCTCTTGCATTTTTGGTGTAACCAGAAATAATAAACGATTCATAACCTAACTCTTGGAGAATTACATCGAAGAGCATAGAGTAATCTTCACAAACGCCCTTCTTCTTTCGAACTACGTCCTTAAATAGAATTGCTCGTTTCTCTTCCAAAGAATTAAAGCTAGTGGATCGTTTTGAGATGGGCGTTTTTTCTCGTTTTTCAAGTTTTTGGACATCATACTTTATATTTTCAGTGACCCAAGAAAAAACGGATTGAATGGTGTCTGATTTGAATTCTATTTTTTGAATTAC
>CALGJS010000152.1 GCA_937927835.1 uncultured Saprospiraceae bacterium
ATAGGATCATAACCACTAAGGTCAGTTCCAGTTGCACTAGCAGGGAATCCACCTTGAACCACGTGTGCTACGTTGATACTTAAGTCGATACTTGCGACAGGAGCATAGGTGCCCGCAGCAACATAAACAGTCCCTCCTGCTTCAATTACCGCTTCCAAACTTGCCGCTCCCATGGCGTTATCCCAGTCAACACCATTAGCAGTCCCCGTAGAAGTTTCCTTTACGAAGGTCTGTGCGTTTAAATTTTCTAAGCTTAGAAAAATACAAAGTGTTAATAAAATTTTTAGATAGGAACATGAGTTAATTTTCAATGTACTTTCTTTTGGAAATTGATAGAGCAATTCAGATAAATAAGACTTAAAAGGCAACAATTTACAGTTACCTATAAAGTTTCTTATCTCGGTTTTTCATCTTTTTTAAAAAGGTAAAGCCTCCGAAATGGAGTTATCTAGTAGCTCGAGATCAAGAATCCTGCCAAACATTATACTTTATTAACATATAATTATGGAGCGATATTATCTAATTCCTCATTATTTCTGCTCATTAAATCTTGAATATCAAACCATTGTAAAAAGCAGTCAAGGGTTCCTCCTTTTAAGGTTTTACACACAATTATCCCCGATTTGACTCGTTTTAATCGCTTATTTCAGGATTAAATCCTTATCTTTGGAGCAACTTTTTTACCGTAAGCTTTTCGCTAACGGAGTTAATAAAACGAAGCTGACTGCTCTCCATAATTCATTTTAAACAACTTCAGAAGTAGGGTGTTTTAAGTGAGTAACCATTTCAAAAAAACTAACTATTATGGTAAAATCGATCGAAAGAAGCAAAGTACCCGTGAATGAGCGTCCGAATCTACGTTTCAATCACAAAGACAAACCTGATTTTTACACGACTCTACGTAAACGCGTCAATACATACTTTGAGGAAAACCAGCTTTCCAAGCATTATAATACCAAAATGGTGACCAAGACGTTGCTTATTCTAACCGTATTCTTTGCGACTTATGGTTTATTGCTGTCCAATATTTTTGCGGCACAGCCAGCCGTATTGTTGTCTATTGCCATCGTCCATGGCTTCTTTACCGCTTTGATTGGGTTGAATATTGCCCATGATGCGATTCATGGTGCGTATGCGAAGACTCCGTTTTGGAATAAGGTGATCGGAACTAGCTTTAACTTTATTGGTGCCAACGATTTTATGTGGAAGACTAGTCATAATGGAATGCACCATTCTCATACCAATATTGTCGATTACGATGCGGACATAGAACAGATTCCATTGATTCGTCTGAATCCACACCAAGACTTGTGGTGGATCCACCGTTTTCAGCATATTTACATCTTCGCTATTTATAGTCTAACTTCGATTGCTTGGGTTTTTGCTCGTGACTATGCAGAGTATTTCCATCCAAAAGTAAATGGAAAAGGAAAGACGGAACGACCCGTTTGGGAATTCGTTAGAATGGTTTTATTTAAACTTTGTTACTATACGTTCTTCGTCGCAATTCCATTTATGGTAATGGATATTCCTTGGCAATATTTTATAATTGGATTTGTTATCATGCACTTGGTAGAAGGATTAACACTAGCTTTAATTTTCCAACTGGCGCATGTTATTGAAGGAACAGATTTCCCTTTACCGGATGAGCATAATAAAATTCAACATAGCTGGGCAGCGCATCAATTATTTACAACTGCGAACTTTGGGATTAAAAATGATTTTCTAAATTATATTTGTGGAGGTCTTAATTTCCAAGTAGAACATCATTTATTTCCAACCATTTGTCATGTACACTATAAACAGATTGCTCCGATTATCGAGTCCACTGCAAAAGAGTACGGCCTCCCTTACAATAATCATCCTACTTATTTTGGAGCTTTGGGTAGTCATATTAAGCAATTGAAAATTTTTGGAAAAGAGGCGTAAGATTTTTTATCTTATTTCTTAAAAACGCTATAGCAAGATTTTGTTATAGCGTTTTTTTCATTTCAATGTGTATTGTGGTAAAATATGCCATAAAGACACTAGGGCACTAAGGATTTTTTCTGCGAAAAAATATTCATTTTTTCGTGGCTTTAAGAAAATTTCAGTCTATTGTCTTTAGTAAGAAATTCAACAATTAAAATCGTTTCCATTCTAGTTTTAGATCGCGAATAAATAGGCTGGCTTCTTGGTCTTGTTTCCAAAAATAAATTTTTAGGGTGTCTGATGGAAAGTCTTTTGGGATTTCCATTTCGACTACTGTTTCTTGCCAGTTGTCTTTATCTCGTTCGATAATATAAGGAAGGTGAGCATGGTAAAACGCATCAGTTTTAGGAACAGTATTTACCACTAAAAGAGAACGTCTATTTCCAAACAAATCGAAAGACATAGAAATCTTTTCAAAAGGTTTGACAGGATATAAAAGATGTGGAAGTGAATATTCTTTTGCTGGATTTATGTGTAGAATTTCAGAAGAATTTGAATTTGAGGTTTTAAGATTTTCAGGTAAAATATCTGTGAGATAATCTTCTTTTTTGTAACGAATATATAAGCTGTCTTCAAGTCCTGTGTTTGAAGAATTAAGGATGGTTGTCTTTTTAGGAACAGCGGTTCGTTGTAATAATAAGATGGAATCTTTTTCAAAAGTGAGCAACCTTTTGAATGGATACGGTGCGAGTACTTCATAGTTTTTGTATGGTGTAAAACCAATGGCATATTCGTCGTCGTCTACAAACCACCAGCTTTTTGAAAATTGGTTGTCGGGATTCAAATCATGCGTTTGGTGCCATCCATTAAATTCGAAACCACCATCAATTTGAGAGGGTTTAATTCCAATTCTTTTTAAAGCATTCAATCCTTTCCATCTTGCTTTATTCCAAGCTAGATAATCATGGGTTCCGGCGACGGTAAAAAATAAAATGGGTAGCAGAAAAACAAGAGCTGGCCAGATTCTTTTTTCTTTGGATGCAGGTAAAAGGAAGAAGGAAAAAACAAAAACTGGAAGCAGGTAGCGATCGAAATTATACTTGTCTGTAATCAGATAAAGCAGATAACTTATCGTAAAAAAGAGCACGCCAAGTTTAAAGAAAAATAAAGGTGATTTCGTTTTTCGATTGGTCGATACTCTTTTGATTCCTTGAACGATATTCCACAATAATAAAACGGAACCGAGATAAGCTGAGAGTTTAATCAATAAATTTTTCTCGAAAGATAATGCCGTTGCCGTACTATGTCCACGAATAAAATCTGTCAAATTTATCGGGCCTATTCCAAAATCAAAAAGTGTATTCCACAACGGCAATTTATCCCAACAAGGAATGGTAAAAAAAGCTAAAATTGGCAAGCCTATTAGAAACAAAATCAAATAAAAACGATCCTTAAACCAAGTAGTGGTCAACACCCATATTGGCAATAAAAATCCTCCCAAATAGATTCCATAAAAGCCAAGTAATTCTTTAGCTCTTGCAAAAAAAATGCTGGGTCTTAATTGACCAAGAACACTATCAATAGACACAAAAGAGTTAGGTAGACCCGTTGTATTTTCTAACCAAAACATATAGCCTTGTAGACTACCAAAGGTTATCAAAACACCAGCAATGGCAGTTGATATTTTTTTTATTGAAAAACTCCTTAACACCATTGCACCTCCAAATGCAATAGGAATTAACAACCCTAATTGGCGAACCAAAATAGCCAAAATCGAGCAAGCAATGGCAGCTACCCACCAATACCATTTCTCGGATTTAAAGTAGCGAAAAAAGCCATACGCACTGAATATACAAAAGGCTAAAAACGAAACATCCGTCATAAAGGTATTAGACAAATAAAAATAGATTGGATTAAAAACTAGCGTTGCTAGCGCAATCAATTGTTGTTCCCAAGAAAAGTTTAATTCTTTTAATAATAGAGAAAAAATCCAGATTGAAAAGGCGGCCAACAAAAAGACAGAGAAACGAAGAACGGTAAATGAGAACCCGAATATAGTTGTCCAAAAAGTTCCCCAAGCCACATGAGAGAAAAGAGACATGGCTGGCCAATCGATTATTTTAAATGCTCCATTATCTAGCCAATTCTTAACGGACAATGCATATGCCCAATCATCATTCAGCGGAAAATCTCCGATTGGATTGATGATGAACAAGGCGACTATCCAAAATAGTAAAATCAACCCAAATGGTTTTATTTTCTCTTGCATGTTTATTAATGATTCCTTGGTCGAAGGTAGGATTATTTTTCACATAATAAGGCTTAAAATTAATAATTATTTAATAAAAAAATTGGCACTAACCTGTTCCGAACTTGACTCGGAAGTCGCAAAGACACAAAGGATTTTCCTTCGTAAGGATCTTACTTATTTTCATAATTTACTTATTCTATGTTTTTTTCTTTTTCAATGATTTGGTCGATAAAATCATTGACGGTTAGTTCTTTTAGTTCGGCGTACTTTTTTCTATCTTGATTTACTTTATCGGCAATTTCATATTTCATTTGTTGGTATTTTTCTCGGGCCCATTTATGTTTTCGTAGATAGTCTCTTGAGAGGAGATGACGTTCTAATCCTTGGCTTCCATGGAGGCAAACATATAAATGATGGGGGATGGAATCTAAAACCGGGTTTGTTGTAATTCCATCTCGTTTAAAGACTTCTCTTTCTGGGATTCCTTGATCGCCATTATGATAGTAGCCGATGTTTTCTAAGGCCGTTTTTATTTTATCAAATGTAGCATCTTCTTTATAAATAATGTCGATGTCGATAATTGGTTTAGCATCTAGACTAGGAACAGAGGTGCTTCCGATGTGTTCTATTTGGTAAGAGATTCCAGTTAAGGCAAGGTCGAGCGCTTGTTTTATTTTATTAAAACTATTGATCCAATTTGGGTCGTATTTTTGGATGAGTTTTTTCATTAAAAAGTATCAATAATATTCATTTTTTGAAAGGCTTGATACGTTACTTCTTTTCTAATCTTCGGAAATAAATCCATATCAAAACTTGAATTGGGTTCTACATTAGTAGCAAAATAATAGACCTTATTTTTAGTTTCTACAAAACCGACAAACCAGCCATTATTTTTATTATCATCCATCGTCCATCCCGTTTTTCCGAATATTTTATAGGTTGGACTTTCTTTTAGTATCATCATTTTTTTGACGAGTTTTTCGGTTCTTTTGGTAATCGGTAATTTAGCATCATAGAATCTTTTTAGAAAATCAATTTCTTGAAAAGGCGTAATCGTGGCATTTCCAATTAGCCAAAAAAGATCTATATTGGTGGAATACACTTGAATATTTCCGTAGTCTAATTTGGCGATATATTCGTTCATTCGATTCACACCAATATTTCTGGCAATTTCACGAAAGCAAGGCACACAGGAATATTTAAATGCATCTTTAAACAACAAGTCTTGCTCCCAGACTTTAAAGGCACGTTTCTCCCCGTCCCATTTAAAAAGAACACTATCACTTGCAACAACACCCGTCTCTAAGGCGATGATCGAATTAGGAATTTTAAAAGTAGAAGCTGGAAGTTGACCTTTTTCAGACCATGCAAAATCATTGGAATAATATTCGTTTGCTTCCGAATCGAAGATCAAAATCGCACCGTGTATATCTGCGGAATCGAGAATGGTTTGGAATTCGGGTTTTGTGATTCGAGTCGGTGCCCGCTCTTCATTTTTTGGAATAGGAACGGTCTTATTATTGGAGCAGGAAAAAAGAACGGTTAGAAGAATTAAGTGGTAAAGATGTTTCATGCGCTTTTGTAATTTATAGAGTGGAACTGTGAAATTACAAAAAAATATTTTACAAGATTTTACCGATATCCAAATGTCAATTTCAATCCATATTGATCTTCGATGGCTTCTTTTTTCTGATCCACTTCATATTTACAAAAGCACGGGCAAAAATAAGAAATGTAAAATGTTAAATTTCAATTTATCAAGCAACTTTTTTAATTAAATCTGCACATAGAAAGTAGGAACTAAACAAAACCAGTCTATTTTTGGTTTTCTAACCTTTAACTAAATCATCATTTTCTCATTCTCTAAATTAGCAAATCATGAAAACAAAATTACTCTTCTGTTTCCTACTTAGTTTTAATTTTCTTTCCGCTCAAGACAATATTATTCTATATGGTTTAGAACAAAATTATTCTGCTCCGAGTCCAACAGATCCATTTGGAGAAATTGAGTCTATGGATTTAGTGTCTATCAACCCAATAAATGGGGAAAAAACGACCCTTTTTGAAATAGAAAATGCAAGAACGGTGGCTGCTGGAAGCTCTACTTTTGATGCTATTTCCAATCAATATTTTTTCTGGGGTTTTGATGAGGCTTTTGAAGAGAGAATCTATTCGCTAGACTTGGAACAAAGTACGACTATTGGAAATCCAGTAACGCTCGAAAATCATGTGGAAATGGAATATAATTATTCAAATGGGAAAGTTTATAGCCTACAATTAGGCACGGGTGATATTGATTTGGTGGAATTGGATTTGAATACCGGTATTTCTACCCTCATTTCTGAACTACCAGGAATAGAAGCCACGGGTATTGGAAATTCTACATTTGATCCTGCGAATAATTTATACATTGCCCTTGGTGTTTCCGGAGGTGAATATCGTCTTCTTGGAGTAGATGTTCTAACGGGGGAAACAGTTTACAATTCACCGCTAAGTCAAGATAATGGTTTGCTGCTGGCATTCGAATATGATTGGACCAACGAAAGACTCTTAGGAATTCGACAAGTAACCGATACTTCTAATCCTTTTGATTTAATTATTGATAACTATTTAGTGGAAATAGATTTGAGTACAGGAAACGCAACTGACCTTTTCACCCAACCTATTTATAGTGGAGCAGGAGTCGCAGTAGGCGGGGTTGGTTTTGACCAAGCGTCTCAAACTTATATTACTTATATAGGTGGAGATTATGATATTGGAATGTTTAATACCAATACTGGTGAATTGTTCAATTCGGTTAGCATGGGAAAACCGTTTTATGAATTACAGGTTGACAATTTGCCTTTTGCAACGTCCTTTTTGTCTCTACCAACCGCTGTTAAAAACAATATTAAAATTGA
>CALGJS010000153.1 GCA_937927835.1 uncultured Saprospiraceae bacterium
GGTTTACCTGCCGAAAGGTAGGTGTAAACTAACGCTATTATTTTTGTTTGCTTTTTAAAGTGGTTGCGCTTGAAAATTATTTCCCTAGAAATAAAAACCTAATACACTGGATAACCTATTTCTTCACCCAAACATAAAAACGATCGTCTTTTCCACCCAAGGCACGAGCCGTCTGTTGAGAAACTACGACCACCACATCTTTGGTATGAACAGATTTCGGAATTCGACCCAATACTTTAGCACGAACCGTTTTGCCGTTCATTGGGTTTTTGATGGTAATATAAGAGCGCAATTTAGCGGTACGGTGGAGGACAGAGCGTCCTGCTCGATCTTTTAATCCCTTTTTACAATAAGCAGCACCTGCTTCGTTGAATCCTTTGCGATCACCTGTTCCTTTTTGGTAGGCCATCTCTTTGAGGCGTTCCTCTGTCCAATCTGGATTGGCCTTAAAATTATGGTGATTCGAAGGGATGCCTGATTTTTTTAGATAACCAACATGCAAAACTTGACCAATATCAAGCTTATGGGTAATGACAGAGTTTCGTTCTAATAAGGTATCCACCGGCATTTTGAAGCGAGTTTTAGCAATATTATAGGCGGTATCTCCTTTTCGAACTTTATAACAAAGTGCATAATAATTATCTCTGCTGACGTTTTTTGATTGATAACGCAGAATAGATTTTTTAGGAAGTGGAATCGTTAATCGCTGGCCGGGAGAAATTAAGTTTCCAACCAATTTAGGATTAAAGAAATATAAATCAGAAAGGGATAAACCATAATGTTGTGAAATACTAAAAAGCGTTTCACTTTTTTCGATGGTATGGTTAATCGTAAAGTTGTTATTATCAGAAACGTTGATAAAAACTGTATCTTGTGGGATAAGCGTAGCGGGAATGGTATCCGTCATCGCTGCACCAGAAAATCCGATGAGCAACAAGCTGATTAAGCTGAGCAGTTTTTGTAAATTTTGCATAATGTTTCAGTATGTTCGAGGTATAAAATTAAGGTTTTTTAAGTAAAAAAGATATGCAAACGATTGGAATAATCCCTGCAAGGTATGATTCGGTCCGCTTTCCTGGCAAGCCGTTGGTGGATATTGGTGGAAAAACCATGATTCAACGGGTATATGAGCGGGCTAGTGAGGCCAAAGAATTGGATTTGGTGGTGGTGGCAACGGATGATGTACGGATTGAGAAAACCGTCCAAGCATTTGGGGGGCGAGTAGTGATGACCCGCCGAGATCATCCAAGCGGAACAGATCGGGTAGCGGAAGCTGTTTTATCTTATCCAAAGGCTGAATTGGTGATGAATATACAGGGCGATGAGCCTTTTATCTTTCCTGCCCAGATCGATCAATTGGTTCGTTTTATTCAAGAAAGGCCAGCGCTTGAGATTGCTACGATGGCGAAGCAAATCACAGAAACTAGTTTAATTGAAAATCCAAATGTGGTAAAAGTAGTGACGAATACAGCTGCACAAGCCCTCTATTTTAGCCGATCACCTATTCCTTTTCAACGAGATCCTCTGGTAAAATCTATTTATCGAAAGCATATTGGTCTTTATATTTTTCGTGTCACTGCTTTGCAAGCCATCACAGCACTTGGATCGCATCCATTGGAAGAGGCGGAAAAATTAGAACAATTGCGATGGTTGGCCAATGGTTTTAAAATAGGAGTGACCGAAACAGATTTAGAATCTATTGCAATTGATCATCCAGAAGATTTAGCTCGGCTGGAAAAATTTATGGACCCATCATGAAGTTTTGTAGCAATTGTGGACAGACCGTTCAATTAAAAAAAATTCCGGATGATACCCATCCGCGATTTTTCTGTGATCACTGTGAAACCATTCATTATCAGAATCCCAATATGGTGGTAGGATGTCTGCCCATCTGGAAAGACCAAGTGATGTTGTGCCGAAGAGCCATTGAGCCTCGCAAGGGTTTTTGGAATTTGCCTGGAGGTTATTTAGAAAATGGCGAAACGGTAGAGGAGGGAGCCGCACGCGAAGTTTGGGAAGAAGCAGGTATTCGTGTGACAGTGACCAGCTTGCATACGGTATTCAGTATCCCAAAAATTAATCAAGTTTATATGCATTTTTTAGCAGAGATGCCTGATCTAAACTATGCGGCTGGGGTAGAAAGTATGGAAGTGAAAATGTTTGAGGAAGCAGATATTCCTTGGAAAGATATTGCGTTTAGTTCTACTACGTTTAGTTTGGAAAAGTATTTTTCGGATCGAAAAGCTGGACAACGGCAAGTCCATTTAGGAAAATATACAAGACCGATAGAATAGGTGGAGCCTAATGTAATAAACACTAAGTACATCAGTGTATTTAGTTGTTAAGTATATAAAATTAGCTGCTCCAATTACTTATTATTCAACTGCAACAGCAATTGCAACCGCAAAAAACTATCCGACAGCAATCTGGTGATAAAGAGTCGATTTAGAGTGACAAAAAAAAAGGTAAATAAGATATTTGAATTTATATTTTATATTTTTATTGTTAAGGTGTTAATAATATATTTTTTTATTTAAGTTTTTAACTTTAATAATATTTCTTCCAATTGCCTTTTAAAGAGAAGTTTTTCCTGACTTACACAGTAATCGACGAGTATATGTATTGTTAGGTTGCATAAATAACTGATACTCAAACGCATCCTTTTTTTGCTTATTTTGGGCTGTTTGTCATTAGGAAAATGACATCAATTAAATATTTATTAATTATAAAAATAATTATATGAAGAAGTATATAATTTCATTTTTTATTACGAACTAATTTTATCACTTTTGTAGTCCTCAAAAAAAAATGGAAAGATACTTTTATCTCCCGCAACTTTGAGAATGGCTGACTTATCTACACACTTTTTTAGTCGCCAACTACTTCTCCTACTATGAATACTTGAGAAACGAAACTACACGGATCTAATTTATTATTTTATACCCCCTTTCTGGGTTTAATTAATCTGAAGAATGATTAAAGATTGTGCTACAGTGTGGGATAGCTGTCTGCGAACGATTCGTAAAAATGTCAATTCGCAAAGCTTCAAAACGTGGTTTGAACCCATTCGACCGGTAAGGTTGGATGAGGGTGCTCTGACGATTCAAGTACCAAACAAGTTTTTCTATGAATGGTTAGAAGAACATTACGTGGCTTTGCTGAAAAGAACTATCCGCCAAGAACTTGGAGATATGGGAAGATTAGAATACCAAATTCTAATGTCTAAACCTACGCAGGTTCCAACGGCGATTGCTGCGACTGATAAAAGCGACGCTAATACCCCCGGTTCTGTGGATACCGGAAACATAAAAAATCCTTTTGTTATTCCTGGTATTCGAAAACTGAAGATTGACCCACAATTGAATGCTTCTTATATTTTCGAAAACTTTATCGAAGGTGATTGTAATCGTCTGGCTCGCTCGGCTGGTATGGCCGTAGCCGCAAAGCCTGGAGGAACCGCTTTCAACCCATTGGTACTTTTCGGTGATGTTGGTCTTGGAAAAACACATTTGGCGCAAGCCATCGGTAATCAAGTACTCAAAGAACAGCAAGGTAAAACCGTGCTTTACGTTTCTTCTGAGAAGTTTACCAACCAAATCATAGATTCTATCCGTAATAATGCGGTGAATGATTTTGTTAATTTCTATCAACTGATTGATGTCTTAATCGTAGATGATATTCAGTTTTTGGCCAATAAGCAGAAAACACAGGAAATCTTCTTCCATATCTTTAATCAATTACACCAAAACGGTAAGCAAATCATTATGACTTCGGATCGTCCTCCAAAAGATTTGGATGGAATGGAAGAACGCTTGATTTCTCGTTTTAAGTGGGGTCTATCCGCCGATCTAGGCACGCCTGACCTGGAAACCAGAATGGCAATTCTAGCTTCTAAAATGGATCAAGAAGGACTAGACATT
>CALGJS010000154.1 GCA_937927835.1 uncultured Saprospiraceae bacterium
TCTGGAAGGCTTCAGGATCGGCTTACAGCCATTTCTACTTTGAGTTATCCGGCAGGATTATATGTAGTGCAGCTTAGGTCGGAGGAAGGAGTGGTAGTGAGTCGAAATATAATTGTTAGTCATTAGGTAATTGGTAGTAAATAAAAGTTCTAAGTAAAATAAACACTCCTTTAAACTACCATTTTAATACTACGAACTACCATTTTTTAGTTATATTTATGTAAACAGTTTGTGATAAACTTTACAAAATATAAACTATGCAAGCATCTCCACAAAATACCCTTGCCGTTGCTTTTCACCTTACCCATCATTGTAATCTACGTTGTAATTATTGCTATACCGGGGAGAAACTACCCATTGCGATGTCTCGTCAAACGGCAGACGCAGGAATTGATTTTGTTCTAAAAGAAGCAAAGCAACACAAGATTCCAAGGTTAGATATCACTTTTTTTGGTGGAGAGCCACTACTCGAAAAAGAATTACTTCTATATATCGCTGATCGGTTTATTGCTGAAAAAGGAACGATAACGGTGGACTTCAAAACTAGTACCAATGCTACCTTGATTACCTCCGAAGTACTGCAGGAATTGGATAGTCGAGGTGTTTATATTTCAATCAGCATTGATGGAAATCCCACTGTACAGGATGAGCAACGGAAATTAGCCGGAGGACAAGGATCATCGCGGTTGGTAGAAAAAGCGATTCCATTATTATTAAAAAATAATCCATGTACGAATGTTACCTGTGTGATCACGCCTGCTACGGCAGCACGTATTACGGAGTCGGTGGATTGGATTTATAGTCAAGGATTTCGTTTTATTACGACCACTTTAGATTACTCAGCAGACTGGACGATGGACGATATGAAAATCCTCGCTAAAGGTTATGAGCAATTAGGAAAGTGGTACGAGAAAAAAATGATGAAACAAGAACGGTTTTATCTTAGTTGTTTTGATGAACGTATTCGAACTCGGACTTTTGAACCCATTGCAAAAAATGAACGATGTCACCTGGGCTATCGGCAGTTTTCGATTGCGCCTGATGGTGAATTATATCCATGCATTCAATTTGTTACGACGGAGAAAATTCCTGAGTTTATGATTGGTCATGTCCAGGATGGTTTTAATGAATCTTGCCGAAATTATATCACCAGTGCCTCCGAAAAAGAGAAGCCAGAATGTAGCGGTTGTCAACTTAAGTCTCGTTGTAGCAGTTGGTGCGCTTGTATCAATTATATGAGTACTGGTTCTATCGAAAAAGCGAGTCCGGTGGTTTGCCAGCACGAACGACTTTTACTTCCGATAACAGATAAAGTCGCTAATCGTCTCTGGAAAAAACGGAGTAATCTTTTTATTCATAAACATTATAATCCGGTATATCCGATTATTTCGCATCTGGAAATTAATAGCTAATTCGTATGATTAATCCTAAGAATTCTAAACTGAAAGTTACTCCGGTAAAAAGATATAAAGTTGCTAAATATCCCAGTTTTGAAGATCCTAATCCTTTGGAACATCCCGATACTCTGCCGTATCCTTTTAGTGAGAAAGCATTTAAATTATTATGTGGTTTGGGGTTTACGGGAGCATTGTTACTAGGTTGTACTGAGGAAACAGGAAAAGCATATTCCGAATTTATTTCATTCGTAAAAAGAGATACTACTACCGGAAATCCATTTACGGAAGAGATGACTGGTTTACCTTATAGGCCATCTGGTTTTGGTACCGGGTTGCCGTCCAGAGTGAACAGAGAAAACGCCATTGAGATAATCAATCGAGTATTTCGCGAGGAAGGAATTGCGCTAGAATCAATGGTTGATGTAGAAAAAGATGGAGTGGTTGTGACGGCGGAGGGATATAATAAAGAAATGCAATTAGGATATGTATTTATTGACTATGGTCGGTTAGGTGAAGATACTGTTGTGGATAATGGATTTTCAAGAAAGAAACGGAAATTTAATGACACTTATAAAAGCGAAACTCGCTATCCGAATATCGAACACTATAAGGATAAAGAAGGATCTGGTTATAAACATTTAGTCAAGAAGGATACACCACAGAATAAAGCGTTTATCAATTTTATTGATGAAATCTATCCAACCCTTGGTCCTTTACAAAAAGAGAATCGTTTCAAAAGAGCGAATTTAACCTTGAGAATCCAGAATACATTAGAAGAGATAGCACCGTTTTATCCAACATATACAAGTGATCTTCGCCAATCTATGGAGAAGCCTGATAGATTTAGCCTTGACAAATTAGAGAAGATACTGTCCACCGTATATGCTTTGCGACAAGTGGGAGCCGTTTTTCCAAAATTAACAGAAAGCGTATTGGTCACTGAATTGATTAATTCGATCGATCAATCAGATGAAAGATGGAGTAAGCAAATAAACAATTTATACGTCCTAATATATTTAAATAAGCAGATAAATAATCCATATAAATTGAGACGTTCGAAAAATGTAGCCAGTAATACTCAAAATGATAGACTTGAGCAACTGATTGAAGCTGTCTTTACTAAATCAGGAACCGCGCAACAAGAAGTTTTTAAAGAAATAGAACATGTGTTGAATTTTAATAAAATAGATTTATCAGAAGTGAAAAGTATCGTAAAGGCTGCAGAAGAACGTGAGTACTTTCTTGCTCCTATTAGCTATCTGAATCCACGTTTGACCTATCCAAATGTTAGCAGACCTACCGAAAGGCAAATCCAAAAAATTGAACAACGACTAGAAGAGGAAACAGATCCAATGAGAAGAGAGAGAACAAAAAAGGTGCTGGATGAAATGAAGTTAAAGATGAAAGAAAAGAAAATAGATCCTAGAGAAAAAACACTAAAAACGCTGGAAGAGCAAGTCCGTAACTATATCCACTGGTCGAAAGGTCAGATGGGGTACTGATAGCGGGGACGTCAAATAAAATCACTTGATGATGTCCAATTATTTTACATTTGGAAATTAATAACGAATTCATATGAGCCATTCTAAGAAATCTAAACTTAAGGTTGTTCCAGTAAAAAGGTATAACCGTGCAAAATATCCTTCGTTCCATGATCCTAATCCAATAGATCATCCGGATACGCTTCCTTATCCTTTTAGTGAAAAGGTATTTAAAATGCTGTGTACAATGGGCTTTACGGGAGCATTGTTATTGAGTAGTCCGGATGAGGCCGAAGCCGCTGCGACGGAAGATATATCTCTGGAAAAGCGGGATACGATGGTGAATCCCTTTACGGAAAAAATGACAGGACTACCTTATATGCCGGCGAGTTTTGGTACGGGATTGCCATCCAGATTACGAAGAGAAGAATCCATCGCGGTGATTAACCGGGTATTTCGGGAAGAAGGGGTGGAGTTGGATTCGATGGTTAATTTTGAAAAAGATGGGGTGACAGTAACGGCCAATGGATACAACGAAGAGATGAAGCTGGGATATGTTTATATAGGTTATAACCGATACGGCGAAGGTACCATCCGTAATAATGGCCGCATGAACAAAAAATGGGAATTTAATGAGACCTACAAACCAAAAATGCATTATCCCTCTCCTAATAAATATAAAAATAAGAATAAGTATTCGTATAAAAGTTTAGTCAAAGAAGACAAGCCACAGAATAAATCGTTTGTTTATTTTATTGATAATGTTTATCCAACACTTGGCTCACTTCAAAAGAAAAATCGTTTTGAAAGAGCTTACCTTACTTTTAAAATTCACAATGAACTAGATAAGATAGCGCCTAAGTATCCAGTGTATGTGGCTGATATTCGGAAGTCTATGGAGAATCCTGATAGAATTAATTTTGGCAAGCTAGAAAAGATATATTTCACGCTTGGTATTTTACGACAAACAGGAGGTACTTTCCCCGAGTATACTGAAAGTGAAATGGTCCGTGAACTAATACGCACCGTTGATCAATCTGACAAAAAGTGGGGAAAACAAATGAATAATATTCATGTCCTGATTGGATTAAAAAGAGTGGCGGATAACGAAAAAAATACTGCCCTTCTGAAATTGATCAAAGCCTCATTCGCAAAATCCGGGAAAGCGCAACAAGACATTTTCAAAGAGATAGAATCTACGCTGGATTTTTTAAAAATAGATCTTTGGGAAATTCAAAGAATAGATATTGCCGCTGAACAAAATAGATACTTTCTGGCTCCGATTAGCCAACGGGATTATCGTTTTACTTATAAAAATTTTTCCAGAACAATATCCAAAGAGGATATTAAAATAATAGAAGAACAGATAGATAAAATAACCGATCCTGTTAAGAGAGAAAATCGTAGAAAATGGATTGAGCGGAAAAAGAAAAAATTAACCGATAATCCATTAGACCCAAAAACGAAATCGCTTAAATTACTAGAAGAACAAGTCCGTAACTACATCCACTGGGCTAAATCTCAGATGGGATATTAGCATAAAATTAGACCCAAAAAAATCCCAAACAGCCACCGCCGTTTGGGATTTCTTGTAAAAACTATTTAGAAAAACCAACTACCTCAATTCACTCGTCCCACCAATATTTCTAAAAGTATTCAATCCACAATCTAAGAAATCCGCATAATCCTGAACACCTTCTTTAAATCCACGTGGCGCGGCCATTACTTTTTCGTCTGGGCTCATCAGCACATAGAGTGGTTGTGAGTTTTGTTGGAAATTTACAATTTGGAAATCGGTCCATTTATTACCGACGTTCCGTAATTTTTTGTTGGTATACTTTGAAATATAAACATCATCCAGTTTTTTTCGATCATCTACATAAAGAGAAATCAAAACATAGTCCTCGTTGATCTTATCCCAAACCTGTTCGTCTATCCAGATATGTTCTTCCGTTTTACGACAGTTCACACAACCGTGTCCTGTGAAATCCAATAATACTGGTTTGTTTACTTCCTGTGAATAAGTCATTCCTTCGTAGTAATCTTTAAAGCAATCTAAATCATTGGCACATTTGGTAAAAGATTTAAAACGCTTTTTCAAGTCTTGACCAGAAGAAGAAAAGGTCTCTTTTTCTAGGAAAAAATTATAATTAGCTGGTGGTGCGATACCACTTAAAATGGCTAGGGAATTATAGGCTTTTGTTTTTTCATTGATCATAAATCCAGTTGCCAAATAAACGGTTAGTGCTAGCGATGCTAGCGCCAATCCGGTACGAGTAGGAGATAATTTTTTGATCGGACTATCGTGCGGGAAACGGATATATCCAAAAAGGTATAAGGTTAATCCAATCGCTAATAATACCCAAATCACCATGAATACTTCGTATCGTAAAAAGCCCCAACCTTCGGTCATATCCGCTACAGACAAAAACTTAAATGCAAAAGCCAATTCTAAAAATCCTAAAACTACTTTTACAGAAGTCATCCATCCACCAGAACTTGGCAAAGAATTCAACCAAGCTGGAAAAGCGGCAAACAAACCAAATGGTAAAGCAAGTGCCATAGAGAATCCAAGCATTACAAAGAAGGGTCCGATCGAGCTAGAAGTAGCGGATTGTACTAAAGCAGTTCCGATAATCGGTCCAGTACAAGAGAAGGAAACCAATGCAAGCGTAAAGGCCATAAAGAAAGTACCAATTAAACCACCTTGATCTGCCATTGAATCGGTCTTGTTCGTCCAGGAACTCGGTAAAGTGATTTCGAAATATCCGAAAAAACTAAGTGCGAAAAAGATAAAAATCAAAAAGAAGGCAGTATTAGGAATCCAGTGAGTAGATAGCCAATTAAGTACTTCCGGTCCAAACATCGCCGTAAAAATCAATCCGATACTTACGTAAATAACGATGATTGAAGCTCCGTAGATCAATCCATTTTTAATCCCTGTTTTACGATCCTTACTTCCCGCTGTAAAGTAACTTACCGTCAATGGAATCATCGGAAATACACAAGGTGTCAGCAAAGCAAGCAGACCACCCGCAAAACCCATGATAAACATCCAGATG
>CALGJS010000155.1 GCA_937927835.1 uncultured Saprospiraceae bacterium
CATTTATGGCAGGGCACAAAAGTTCTACCATTTTGGGCGATGATGTTAGGGCAGCCGGAAAACTTATAATAGATAAAAATACAGGTAAGATAAAAAGAACTACTGATAGAGATCTAGACATTACCACCCAGAACCTCATGAATTCGATCTAATAGAACAAAAGTTTATTGATGAAGGTTTATTATATTAAGTAACATGGAGGAATTAAAAAGAATGATAATTAAATCAATCCGAAATGATAATTTTTATGATGATAAAATAAAACAAGGTTTATTAAAATTTCCTCCATTGGAATTTATCTCCTATTTTTTGGTGGATGATGGAGATATTGATTTAAGTAGTTTGTTTTTCCAGTACTATCAATGGTATTGGGAAAAATTGGATTATGATGAATGGAAGGAACTATTGGTCAGGGTTAGTAATAGTGCACCAGGAATTTTCTCTTTTTTTGAAATTAGTTATGGTGATTTGAAAATTGATATGATTCCTCTATATATTGGTTTGAAAAACGTAAATAATTACATGAGGTATCATGCGCTCAAACGCTTTTTTAAAATTCCACACATTTTACAACATGATAATAAAGCAGAAAGAGTTACAGAAATGCATTCTCTTGATAAAGAATGTTTACCTCGAATGCGAAAAAAATTATTATCGCAAGGGGCAATTGAAGCTCAGAGGGTTGAACCAAGAAAAAAACTTCAGGTAGGTTATACAAGAGTTGAACCACCTTCAAGCTGGCATGTATGGGTGCGCGATTTAAGTTTGGACGAAAATGACAAGCCTCCTTGGGAACAGTAACATTGTAACTTCTCGCCCCGCTGTGCCACTACAACTTTTGTCGCTCGTTTACATCATGCCTACGGCTTGACAGGCTGTCCACGTGTAGAAACGAAAACTTAGACCATCTTTCCTTATTGTCGGAAATCCTTGCCCTTGCTTTTGCTCTTGCATTTGAAAAAAGCACCAACCCAACACCTCCCCACACACTTCCCAAATTTATGTATTTTACCTCTTGTATCAAAAAGAGAAAAATGGCGTTGATATCCAAAATAAAAAAAATACAACAAGGACTTTTGATGTTGGCAAAAAATCCTTGGTTGCTCAATCATATTTTAGCAGATGATAGTCGTTGGTGGCAGGAAATTAAGACAAACTATAATTTTCAAAAACCGTTGCCACAAGTTCGTCTCGATACCTTGTTTCCTGATTTTTCGGAGACCCTGAATTGCTTTAGCTTTTTGGGTGGTGGATCGCTGCCAACCGATATCGCCCTACTGACTGGCTTGGCCCAAAAAATAGACAACTGTAAATATTTCGAAATCGGTACCTGGCGGGGAGAATCCGTCATCAACGTAGCAGAATACGCTGGAGAAAGTCATACCCTCAATCTTTCAAGAGAAGAAATCAAAGCCTTGGGACTTCCAACTGCCTACGCCAAGTTGCATGGTTATTTTTCTAAAGAAAATAAAAACATCCAACACCATTACGGAGATTCCAGACATTTTGATTACGCCGGATTAAACCAAAAATTTGACCTTATCTTTATTGACGGAGATCATCGTTTTGATTTTGTAAAAAATGATACCGAAAAAGTTTTTCAATTTCTAACCCACGAAAACTCCATCGTAGTCTGGCACGACTATGCCTACAATCCCGAAAAACCAAGACCAGAAGTATTTGCCGGAATTTTGGCCGGACTCCCAAAAGGATTAGAGGAAAATTTATACCACGTAGAAAATACGATGTGTGCCATCTACAGTCCCGTCAAACTAGCGACCCAAGAATTAATCACGCCCGTCAAACCGAGTCACGTTTTTAAAGTGAAGATTGAGCAGCGTTTTTTGAATAGATAAGAAATGCTATTGCTCGCTAAAACTACTTTAAAAAGATAGTTTTAGCGACTAATGATTTTTATTACTCGCTGAAACTGAGTATTTTTATATAGTTTTAGCGAGCAATAAACCTAAATTCTATGGAAAATACCTTTACTGGCCGGAAAAAGGAGATAGAAATTCTTCAGAAAGCACTGATCTCTCCGGAAGCGGAAATGATTTCTGTGATTGGTCGCCGTAGAATTGGTAAAACCTTTTTAATTAAGCATGTTTACAAAGAACAATTAGTCTATGAATTAACTGGAACAAGAAATGCTCCTCTAAAAGAACAGTTACAAAATTTTATGTTTTCGCTTCAGATGGCCTCAGAAAACACGATAATCGGGAAAGCACCTGAAAATTGGATGGAGGCATTTTTTCTTTTGATTAATTATCTTAAACAGTTACCCAACGATAAAAAACAAGTGGTCTTTTTAGATGAGTTGCCTTGGCTTTCTACGCATCGTTCAGGGTTTTTAAGAGGACTAAGTTTTTTTTGGAATAGTTGGGCAGTTAATCAAAATATTGTGGTCGTAATTTGTGGCTCAGCTGCTTCCTGGATGATTCAAAAAGTCGTTAATGACAAAGGTGGATTACACAATCGAATTACTAAACGAATTTTTCTAAAACCTTTTACCCTAGCAGAAACTGAAGTGTATCTGAAAAGTCGTGGCATTCGTTTAAATCGTTATCACTTGGCACAGTTATATATGGCAATGGGAGGTATTCCACACTATCTTAAAGAAGTAGAAAGCGGGAAAAGTGCTACGCAAAATATAGGAGATATTTGTTTTTCAGAAACTGGAATATTAAAAGACGAATTTTCAAATTTATACGCTGCGTTATTTGATCATCCCGCCAACCATATCGCCATAGTACGAACACTTGCTAAACACCATAGTGGAATGAATCGAAACCGCTTGATCAAAGAAGCGGGGCTGCCAAATGGAGGTAGCATTACCAAAGCTTTGGACGAACTCAGCCAGTCAGGATTCATCGATGTCTATCTACCTTTTGGCAAAAAAGCAAAAGATAAAATGTACCGACTGACAGATGAGTATTCACTATTCTATCTTCAATTTATTGAAAAAAATATTCACGAAAAAGAAGGAGTCTGGAAGCGATTGAGTCAAACACAAGAATACAAGATTTGGTGTGGCTACGCTTTTGAAAATATTTGTCTTAAACATATTTCCTCTATCAAAGCAGCATTAAGTATTGGAGGTGTCTACGCAGTATCTTCTACTTTCTATAAGAAAGGGACTAAAAAAGAAATGGGAACACAAATAGATTTATTACTCGATCGAAAAGACCAAATTATCAACATATTTGAAATCAAATTTTACAATAAAGAAATCACCATTTCAAAATCTTACGCAGAAACACTTAAAAATAAACTGAACATTTTTAGTGAAACAACTCAAACTCGAAAGCACCTTTTTCTAACGCTTATTACCACTTTTGGACTCTCCCAAAATGAACATAGTCTCGGCCTCATTGATCAGACACTTACCTTAGACGATTTATTTATCGCCGATATTTTTTAAGAAGTTCAAAAAGTATTTTTTAAAAATTAGAATCGGACTTTCCTAAATAGAAAAACGTTTCCTAAACTTTCAAAGTCTAGGAAACGTTTTTCTATAATCCGCACATCAAAAATGTGCCATCCCACCCGCTTTCGCGGTGCCTTCCCTCGTCGTGCTGTCGCACGCCGCCCTCCTTTCAGTCGGGATCGGTCAGTTATCCGCACATCAATAAGCCCGCTCATTCCCTCTCCCTTCCATAAAATTAATAAACGAACGATTCGCAATTCGATTTCCACCCGGAGTAGGATAGATTCCAGAAAAATACCAATCTCCATTATTATCAGGACAAGCCTCGTGCAATCCTTCGATCGTTTGATAGATCACTTCCACCTTTGGTTTGATACCTTCCGGTGTAACAATCTGAGCAATCTTTTTCGAAACCCGTTCGTACTTAAACGTATCGTATAACTCGATAACTTCGTTGATCACTTCATTGACCGGAAGTACCTCTGAGGCTTTACAACGTTTATAAGTTTCTTCTAATAAATGTTCCTGATCCGTTTCTTTTAGCAAAGCCAGTAATGCTCGGAAGGCAACAAAATTTTGCATCTTCGACATATCGATTCCATAACAATCCGGATATCGAATCTGAGGAGCAGAAGAAACAATAATGATTTTTTTAGGACGCAACCGTGCGACGATTTTGATAATACTATCTTTCAAAGTCGTCCCTCGTACAATCGAGTCATCTACTAAAACCACACTGTCTTTATCGTTTCGTACGATTCCGTAGGTGACATCATATACGTGTGCAACTAGATCGCTACGTGACGCATCATCTGCAATAAAAGTCCGCATCTTCGCATCTTTTACCACCAAGGTTTCTACTCGTGGACGACGTGCTAGAATTTTTTCTAATCTACGTGGCTTGAGTTTCTTACCGAGTTTGATGATTTTTTCCTGCTTGAGTTCGTTGAGGCGATCGTTGACTCCGTCGATCAAACCGATAAAAGAAGGTTCTGATGTATTAGGAATATAAGAAAAGACCGTTCGCATAAAATGCTTGCCAATAGAATTTAGTACCGGCATGGCGAGTTGATGTCCTAGTTTTTTTCTTTCTAAATAAATATCTCGATCATTACCACGAGAAAAATAAATTCGCTCAAAAGAACAAGGCTGTCTTTTTCTTGGTTTGGTAAATGCTTCTTCCGTTACTTTTCCATTGCGCTTAATAATCAGTGCATGTCCTCCTTTTAATTCATGGACCCGATTGATATGTACGTTAAAAGCGGTCTGAATAGCGGGACGTTCACTGGCTACGACTACCACTTCTTCGTCTTGAAAATAATAGGCGGGACGAATAGCATTTGGATCACGCATCACAAATGCATCCCCATGCCCGATCATTCCTGCCATCACATATCCACCATCAAAACGTTTGCTGGCACGTTTTAAAATTCTTTTTACATCTAATTGGGTAAAAATCTTTTCATTCAATTTGTTAATGGAAAGATCCGTCGGCTTGTGCCAATCGTGGAGTCGCTGTACCTCATCATCTAGAAAATGACCAATCTTTTCTAATACGGTGACCGTATCAGACATCTCCTTTGGATACTGACCCAATTCTACCAATTCATCAAATAACTGGTCAACATTGGTCATATTAAAATTACCCGCCAAAACTAGGTTTCGACTGATCCAGTTATTCTGCCTTAAAAAAGGATGACAAGTTTCGATGGTATTGGCGCCATGTGTACCGTAGCGTAGGTGACCGAGAAGGAGTTCTCCAGTGTAAGGCTTATTTTTCTTTAGCCACTTTACATTGGATAGTTGCTTGGATGTCAGATCCTTAAAAGGTGCATAAACGTCGGCAAAAAGACCTTCTAGATACTGAGAGGTGTTATTTCTTTTCCGACTAATATACCTGGTTCCCGGATCGACATTTAGCTTTATTGTCGCGATGCCTGCACCATCTTGCCCCCGATTACGCATCTTCTTCATAAGCAATTGCAGCTTATTGAGTCCGTATAGCGGTGTTCCGTACTTTTTTTGATAATATTTCAGCGGTTTTAATAACCTGATTAAGGTAACACCACACTCATGTTTGATTACGTCACTCATTATGTCTTAGGTATATAATTATTGGTCAAATTCTCCTTTAAAGGTCACAAAGATACAGCTAATATTGGTGTGAGCAAGTCAAATGGTTTTTTAAAAAAATCATTTTTATTAGAATATTTTTTTCGTATTTTTCCATCCCTGTTTATTTTTATTTTTTAACGAGAATAAATCAAATAAAGCGGGTGGAGAATATATTATTTCTTCATTTTGGTCAATGTTTTTGACTGCTTATGCTCTTTTTCTATTTCTGCGATAGAAGCGGGCAAAAAGCCAAAAGCAAAAAGCCAAAAGCAAAAAAAAGATTATGGCATTTATCAGAGTATTTAGAACACCGAAACACAACAAGTTTGATTACAATCCTATGTACTGGAATCCTGAAAAGGAAGATTTACAGGAACGCTTGGATAGTGTTGAAAAAAGTAAGATCAATGACCCAGAGGCTCTAAAAGCTCGGATTGGTCGAGGACTACGTCACCGTACGGCTGGTGTTAGCTCCGAAACGCGTGGTTTTCGTTCACAACAAGTACAAAAGTCAAATAAGACGTTAATCATCGTTTTGGCCATTTTGATCCTTGGCGCTCTTGGATTATTATTCTATTTAGCTCCAATGATCCAGGCAGCAACAGAAACAACGATCTAAGAGGGAAATTGATCTTTATTATAAAGACAACTAAAAAATTAAACGATTCAAGCGCAAAAGCAAATTCAAAATCAAGCGCAAAATACGGCCAAGTTAAAAGGGAGAGTTCTTCGATTCATACAGATCTACTCAAAACCCAATAACCCAATAACCCAAAACTCAAAACTCAAAACTCAACAAAATACTATGGGGGACATTATCAGTTTATTACCCGATTCTATTGCCAATCAGATTGCCGCCGGAGAAGTTATTCAGCGGCCTGCTTCGGTCATCAAAGAGCTGATGGAAAATTCCATCGATGCGGGTAGTACGTCCATCAAGTTGATTATCAAAGATGCGGGAAAGACTTTGCTACAAGTAATTGATGATGGTTGCGGAATGTCAGATCAAGATGCACGGATGTGTTTTGAACGGCACGCTACTTCTAAAATCAAAAAAGCCAAAGATCTTTTCGCTATTCGTACCATGGGATTCCGAGGAGAAGCCATGGCTTCCATTGCAGCGATTGCTCAGGTAGAAATGCGAACACGTCGACAGGCAGATGAGTTGGGAGTTAAAATTGTAATCGAAGGTTCAGAAGTCAAATCTCAGGAACCTTGTCAGTGTATGGTCGGAACGAGTATTTCGGTTAAAAATCTTTTTTATAATGTTCCTGCTCGACGTAATTTTCTAAAATCCGATACGGTAGAAATGCGTCATATTGTAGATGAGTTTCAGCGGATTGCGTTGGCACATCCTGACCTTTTCTTTTCTTTACATCATAATAATAGTGAAGTATTTCATCTTCCTGCTGGAAATTTACGGCAACGGATCGTAGGAATGTTTGGTAGTAATACCAATAAAAAACTGGTTCCTATTTCTGAAAATACCGACGCACTGAACATGGAAGGCTACGTAGGTAAGCCTTCTTTTGCTAAGAAAACGAGAGGAGAACAATTCTTTTTTGTCAATCAGCGATACATCAAAAGTGGTTATCTGAATCATGCCATCATGACGGCTTATGAAGATCTGCTACCTAAAGATACTTTTCCATTATATGTTATCTTTTTAGAAATAGATCCAGCGCGAATTGATATCAATGTTCATCCAACGAAGCAAGAGATAAAATTTGAAGATGAACGACTGGTTTATAATTATTTAAAAGTAGCTGTGCGACATGCACTCGGTCAGTATAGTATTACACCGACGCTGGATTTTGAACAAGAGACCAGCATGAATGCTCTACCAGTGATGAATCCAAAAACGACGAACGAT
>CALGJS010000156.1 GCA_937927835.1 uncultured Saprospiraceae bacterium
ACTTTGTCTGCTAATGACTACAATCGTTAAAACAGACATTCGTAAACTGAGCCGCGCCGAATTAACGCACTGGTTTAAAGCTATGAACCAACAGGGTTTTCGGGCAAAACAAGTCTATGAGTGGTTGTGGCAAAAAGGTGCACACACCTTTGCCGAGATGACCAATCTTTCTAAAGAACTCAGATCCGTTCTGGACGAGCATTTTATTATTAACGCAATTCGGGAAGATAAAGTACAGCGTAGTTTGGATGGGACTATAAAATCTCGTTTCCAATTACATGATGGACATTTGATTGAAGCCGTGCTGATTCCAGTACCTGCTGATAAACGATTTACGGTTTGTGTTTCTTCTCAAGTAGGTTGTAGTCTGACTTGTACTTTTTGTGCAACGGGTCGAATGAAACGAGTGCGAAATTTAGATGCTGCTGAAATATTTGATCAAGTAATTTTGGTCAATCGTCAATGCGAGGAGACTTTTGGATATCCGCTGACGAATATTGTTTACATGGGAATGGGCGAACCATTGTTGGCTTATCGAAATGTTTTAGAGAGTATTGAAAAGATTTCTGCGCCGGAAGGACTCAACATGTCTGCTCGTCGTATTACGGTCAGTACTGCGGGAATTGCCAAGATGATTACTAAATTGGCAGACGACGAAGTACGATTTAATTTGGCACTTTCTCTACACGCAGCGGATGACGAAAAGCGAAACGAAATCATGCCAATCAACGAGCAGAATAGCCTCGACATACTGATGGATTCGATTGCTTATTTTTATCAAAAAACAAAAAACCGAATTAGTTACGAGTACATTACTTTTCAAAACTTTAATGATAGTATTGACGATGCAAAACGTTTAGTCAAACTTTGTAAACGTTTTCCTGTTCGCGTCAACATCATCGAATACAACCCAATTGACGGAGCGCCTTTCTTAAAATCAGCCGAACATCGAATTGACGAATTTGCGGCTTACTTGAGAAAAGAAGGAGTAATGGTAACGGTGAGAAGAAGTCGTGGAAAAGATATTGATGCGGCTTGTGGTCAGCTGGCGAATAAAGGTTGATTTGTTGATTTGTTTTTAAGGTATTTCTTTTCTCTTGTTTTTTTTCCTATTCTTAATCTATTTTCTAGTCTATTTTTGAACTTTATTGATTTTAAAGTTGCGGAATCTATGTATTTTGAGGTGAATTCCGCAACTTTAAATTTTGAAAAATGATAGGAAGAACTAAGGAAATAGCAATTTTAGAAATTGCTTATCAGTCAGATCGTCCGGAGATGGTTGCGATAATTGGCCGTAGAAGGGTGGGAAAAACTTATTTGATTCGCTCTTTTTTTGAAAAGCGTGTTGATTTCGAAATGGTAGGTTTGAAGGATGGTAATAACGAGCGACAACTCAGAAATTTTGTTTTCAGTTTAGAAGAAGCAACTGGACAGCGCTTAAAAGAAGTAGAAATACCTACCGATTGGTTGGGTGCTTTTCATTTACTAAAAACGTATTTAGAATCGCTGAAAAAAAGCGAAAAGAAGGTAGTCTTTATTGATGAACTTCCCTGGGCAGCCACTCCCCGTTCTGATTTTTTTACCGGTCTGAGTTATTTTTGGAATAGCTATGGCTCTAAAGCAAATATCATTCTTATCATTTGCGGATCGGCTACTGCCTGGATGATCAAAAAAGTGATCAATAATAAAGGTGGTCTACATAATCGGGTTACTAGAAAAATAATCTTACGTCCGTTTTCTCTCACCGAGACAGCAGCCTACTTTCAGGCACGCAAAATCAATTTTGACCATTACCAATTGATACAGCTATACATGACAATGGGTGGTATTCCTCATTATCTGGATCAGGTAGTTGACGGTAAAACGGCCGTTCAAAATATTGATGAAATTTGTTTTAGTCAAGAAGGATTATTGCGGACGGAATTTGATAATTTGTATAGCTCCCTCTTCACGCATCCAGATCGGTATGAAAAAATTGTTGCAATTCTAGCCACTACCTGGAAGGGGATGAGTCGGAAAGAAATAGTCAAACTTTCGCAGCTCTCCGATGGTGGTGGAATAACCACCATTTTGCAGGAACTGGAACAATCAGGGTTTATTACGGCTTATATTCCTTTTCAAAAAAAGAAAAAAAATACCTTATACCGACTAACTGACAATTATTCTCTTTTCTATCTCAAATTTATCAAGCCTCTTCCATCGAATTTAGATGGCAATTGGATGACACTCAGCCAAACACAATCCTGGAAATTCTGGAGCGGCTATGCTTTTGAAAATATCTGTCTACAACATATTGAGAAAATTAAAATCAAATTAGGTATCGGAGGGATTCATAGCCAGGCGTTTAGTTTTCTGGCTAAAGGAACGGACGAACTAGAGGGAACACAAATAGATTTATTGATCGACCGGATGGATAATGCCATTTCACTTTGCGAAATAAAATTCTATAATGATCATTATCTCCTTTCTAAAAATGAAGCAGAAAGAATTAGAAAAAAACGTACACTGTTCCGTCAATTTTCAAAAACAAAAAAACAACTATTCATGGTCCTTATCACCACCTTTGGTGTCTTAGAAAACAAGCACAACTTAGGGCTAATTGATAATGAGGTGAGGATGGAAGATTTGTTTTGATGACAACCATTACTCAAAATAAAAATCCCCAAAACTTTTCAGTTTTGGGGATTTTTATTTTACATCGTAAACTTCGTCAATCTCTCAAATTCCTTCACCCGCTTATTCACTTCAGACTGTTTTAGTCTTTTGAGGCGAGCAATACTAAATTCTTCTACACAGAACGATGCTAAAGTTGATCCGTAAATCACTGCACGCTTCATGTTTTCAAAAGTCGTACTATTCGCTTTTGTTAAG
>CALGJS010000157.1 GCA_937927835.1 uncultured Saprospiraceae bacterium
TTATTCCTCCCTGTTTTATTATTCCAACAAACTAAATTGACCATTATGAGAACAACTATGGTTTTAAGGTGGCTATTGCTGCCAATGGTAGCGATGATCCTACCTTCTTGTAATCAGTTAGATTCCGTCAGTTCTATTGACGATATTGAAATTCAAGCAGATTACGCACTTCCACTTATTAATTCTACCACTACTATTAAAGATTTAATTGAAGCATCTGATACAGAAGCTACGCTGATCAATACGACTAGTGATGGTACTTTGGCTTTTAATTATTCGTCTACCGGACCCGAAGTAAAGTCAAATCAATTATTCTCGGATCTTCCAGATTTTCCATTTGCAGTTCCAAACGAACGCGCAACCGTTGCAGTCGAAATTTTTCCTGGTGCTCAATTAGAAACATTGGATTTAGAAAGTGGAACGATGGAATTTCAAATAATTAGCTCTGTTCCTGCAGATGTAAATATTCAGATTATTTTTTCTAATCTAATAAAAAATGGACAGCCTTTTACAGTGACCGAACAACTGATTAATCAAGGAGCTGCTCCGCAAGAATTTCAAATAACACCTATTGACGTTTCTGGATATAGTCTTACTTTGGATAATGAAGAAATGACGGTTGAATATATTGCTACAAAAGCAAGTGATGGTAGCGCTGTAACCTTAGACCTTGTCGGAGGTTGGGGACGAAACTGGGAATATGGTTTTGTTGCTGGAAATTTCACTACCCAAGAATTTGGGATGGAAGAAGATACTTTGGTCATTGATTTATTCGATCTAGGATTTGATGGAGAATTAACTTTAGCAGATCCTCAGTTAAACTTGGTCTTCGAAAATAGTTTTGGATTGGACGTACAAACTCGTATTTCCCAATTGACCATGATCAATGCAGCAGGAGAATCCATTGCGCTTAGCGGTCAAATTGCAGAAGAAGGTTTTTTATTAGATGCACCTAGTCTCAATGAAGTAGGTAGTTCTAAATCAAGTACGCTTACCTTAAATAAGGATAACTCAAACATCGTAGAGATGTTGGCTATTCAGCCACAAAAAATTATCTATCAACTGAGTGGAGAGATAAATCCTGATAATAATTCAACCACCGCTTTTATTCAACCACAAAGTAAAATATCCACTTCTATCGAAGCGACCGTTCCGGCATATGGTACTTTTAAAATGCAGACAGCGCAGGAAACGGATATTGATTTTGGACAACCGGATCAATTAAAATCTGCTAGTTTTAAATTGATTACTACCAACGGAATGCCTTTTGGTGCACAAGTACAATTTTACTTTTTAGATGATAATAATACCATTCTAGATTCTTTATTTAGAAGCCAAGAAATGATTCTATCTGCAGCTCCCGTAGATGCCAATGGATTCGCTGAAACGCCGACTCAATTAACTACGGAAATAGAAGTACCCGCTAATCGACTGGCAGCTATGAATCTAAGTAAGAAGATGCTAATGAAGCTCAACTTAGCAACTACCAATGATGGACAAACGCCTGCTAGAATTACACCTGATCAAGCTTTGGGTGTCAAGTTAGGAGCTATTTTATCAATCGAAGAATGAAGTCGTTTTAAAATAGAGCTTCATGTCTACAGATAAACCATTGATCGCCAGACACTTCAGCTTTTTCTCGTCCCATAGCTAAGGCTATGAAACTCAAAAAGAGCTTCGTCCTGACAATCAAGCCTTTATCTTCGACTTCGAACATCATTTTAAATCAACTTCAAAAAAAATCAACATGAAAAAATTTACTATAAATAAAATCCAAGAGGAACTTCGGAAAAAATATTGTTTTATTTTAGGTCTCGTTTTGATGGGAATGATTCCAGTACAAGGTCAAGATATTGGGCTGAGTATGATGGATAATCTCTGGCAAACTAACACTTTAAATCCAGCTAAAGTTACGGACCGAAAATTCATTTTTAGTTTCCCTGGTGTAAGTGCCAGTCTCGGTACTTCTGCCTTAACACTCAATAAAATTACCTCAACAAACGCAGCTGGTGAAACTGTTATTAATGCCAATGATTTGATTAGCCGGTTGAATAATAAAAATACCGTTTGGGCAAATACCAACTTTGAAACATTTCATCTAGCCTTTGGAGGAGCGCGCTGGCAAATTTCGCTAGGACACGCTTTTAAAACCAATACTAGTATAACTTTTCCAAAAGAATTAGTACAATTAGCTTTACAAGGCAATGCACAGTTTATCGGAGAAACGGTCAATATTGCTCCTGAGTTTAATACTAGTACTTATGGAGAATGGGCTATTGGAACCGCTATCAATTACGACCGATTCACTTTTGGAGCAAAGATTAAATTCCTTGGTGGACTTTCTAATTTTTCTTCCGGTAACGCTGTAGCCAGTATTCATACCGATGAATCTAGTGTTTACGAATTAAATTTAGCATCTGATTATACCATCAATTCTGCTGGACTTATTGACGTAAGTGGTCTTGAAGGAGACGGAGGTGAAGTCGATATTAGTATGACGGACATAGATGCAATGGATGCTTTGTTTGGACAAAATAAAGGAATTGCTATTGACCTCGGAGCCACGTTTCGACTCAGTGACAAATTAGAATTTAGTGGTAGTATTTTAGATCTAGGAATGATCAATTGGAAAGAAAATGCCAAGGTTTATTCTAGTAAAGGCGACTACGAATATAAAGGTCTAGACTTAATCAATCTAGTAGAAACAGAAGATACAGATTTTGGACAGATTGCAGATACGCTCAGTGAAATTTTTCAATTTACGAAAGCAGATCAAAGTTATAAGACCACCCTTGCGTGGCGAACTTACTGGACAGTTAGTTATCAGATATCAGAAAAATTTACCGTTGGTGGTTTGATCCACACTCGTAAACTAAAGGGAAATTTTGACCCAACCGTTGCCGTTAGTGCTGCCTTAGATTTAGGTCGCTGGTGGACTTTAGGTGCTAACCTTAGTCATGGAAAATCAACCGGTTTTGCTTTGGGTGCTAATACTGCATTACGACTCGGCCCAGTACAACTGTTTTTTGCAACAGATAATTTACCAGCTTTATTCAACATCACTAATAACAGTTATGCGCACGCAAGATTAGGAATGAATCTAGCGTTTGGAAAAAGAGATGATTGATCGATTTTTTGATGTGCGGATTGGTGAATGTGCGGATTATTTCATCCGCACATCCGCATTTCTATCTTGAAGTAAGACGATATTTAATAAATGCCATCCCGTCCGCTTTAGTTCGCTTCGCTCATGAATCTCCTTCGTCGATTTCGCGCCTGCCTGCCGGTCAATGTCATTAAGATTGAAAAATAAATATGTGTTCTAAATTTTTGATTAAAAAAAAGTTAAGTGATTTTTATGGTGAAATAGCAATTCACAAACCACTTAACTTATAAAATGAATACACCAAAGGTACAAATAATAAAAGATCTGCGAAATTTTTTAATGGAATCTATAGCAAACAAAGTAGCTTACACGACGCATGAGAAAGCATTTACAAAGCCAAAGAAATTGACATTTATGTTAACGGTATTGTTTTTATTAAATCTACCAAGAAAGAGTTTAGGAATTGAAATAGAAAGTTTTTTTAAGCTATTGGATAAGGAAGATATGACTTGCACAAAAAGTGCAATAAGTCAAGCGAGGTATAAAGTAAAACCCTTAATCTTTAAGGAATGGAATAAAGTACTTCAACAATCTTATTACAAGCATAACAAAGACTATATTAAAAGTTTTGGTAAATATCAATTACAAGGAGTGGATGGGACAACCCTTCACTTGATGAATTTAGAAGAAATACGAGAAGAGTTTGGTTACCATTGCAATCAACATCAAAAAATATCAATGGCGCGAGTAGTTGCTCGAGTGGATGTTTTAAATGAAATAATCATCGATGGAAAATTAGCATCAATCGACAAAGGAGAAAAAGAAATGGCGACATCACAACTAGATGAAGTTTCTGATAATGTGATCAGTATATATGATAGGAATTTTGCAAGTTTTTCGTTTATATATGAGCATAAACTTCGAAATCTTCATTACATTATTCGTTGCAAGTTAGGACATAACAAGGTTGTAAAAGATTTTGTATCGTCAGGTAAAAAATCAGACATTGTAGTTTTTCATCCTACAAGTAATGCAATTAAATACTTTAAGAAACGGAATGTAAATATAACAAAGCAAGATGTCTTAAAGGTAAGATTAATCCGGGTTGAGTTGAATACTGGAGAAACAGAAATACTAATTACTTCGCTGATGGATGAAAAAGAATTTCCTGCAGAAGTTTTTGGTGGAATTTACAATTTAAGATGGGGAACAGAAACGTGTTTTGATATCCTAAAAAATAAACTTCAATTAACTGCTTTTAGTGGTCATACGGCACAGGCAATTTATCAAGATTTTCATGCTACTATTTTGGTGGCAAATATAAATACGATTTTAATTCAAGACTGTGAAGAAGAAGTCGAACAAATTAGTGAGCGTCGAGAACATGATTACAAAATCAATAAAAATATTAGTATTGGCTCAATGAAAGATGATTTAGTCAAGCTTTTTATTGAAGAAAATCAACAGAAACACCTGGAATTATTGAAGACCTTGAAAGCTAGATTTATAAGGCATATTGAGCCTATTAGATCAGGAAGGTCATTTAAAAGGATATATAAAAGGCGACCCAGATGTAAACATTATACTTTAACTAACTATCGTAGAGCTATTTAAATATATGAAAAAGACAATCTTAATGACATTGGCCTGCCGGTAGGCAGGGTGCCTTCCCTTGTCGCATTGTCATGCGTGTGCTTCCCATCCGCTTTCGCGGTTCTCTTCCTTGGCGTATTGTCATACGCCATCCTTCGGGATCGGTCGTTCATTTCGTCGGGAACGGTCAGTTACCAGTGACTACTCGCCACCAGAATCCTGGGCGCCATAATTGCTTATGCCATTCGGTGGTGGAATCTGCGTAGATTTTATTTAAAAAGTCCATTACAAATTTATTGTTCTCTACTCGATTGGTCAGAAAATTTACGATCCTCGGATAGAGCATAATTCGTTGCATCAAGTAACTGGCTTTAAGTTCTGTGCCTAGTACCCGTTGTATTCTCGCATCATAAGCTCGCATAAATTTTGCGTCATATTTTTCTGCTTTCAAACAATCTACTGCTTGATCAGCCGCGATGGTTCCGCTATAAATAGCATTGCCAATTCCTTCTCCAGTAAGTGGATCAATCAGATGTCCAGCATCCCCTACCAACATGTAATGATCTCCGGATAAAATTCTTTTTTTAGATCCTAAAGGCAAACCATATCCTTTGACCGTGTCTGTGATTTCTGCATTTTTAAAACGATCTTTTAATCTCGGATGCGTCGCAACTAATTCCTCTAGCGCTTTCCTCATATTAAATTTCCGATCACTAATCATATCCGTCCGCATACCTAATCCAACGTTGGCTCCATTATTTGGCAAAGGAAAAATCCAAAGATAACCAGGAACCAATTCTTTAAAATAATGTAATTCAATGGCCGGCTGCCCTTCGAGGTTGGCTACGTTTTTATAATAAACCCTCAATCCTCCAGCATGATGGCGATTGTCTTTTTCTAGTCCCGCATGTTTACGAGAAAAAGCGGAATGAGCACCATTAGCAATGATGAGCACTTTGGTTTGGATGGAAAAATTTCCACTTTTATCTTTGAGGAGATATCCTTCTGGTATTTTTTTATATTCTGAAATTTGTACGCCTTCTTGTAAATCTATACAGTCGTGTCGTTTGACTTCTTCGATTAAGAAATTATCAAAAACCAATCGAGTAGCCACATAACCGGGCGCGGACGGATAGTCCTCTTCTGCTAGGTCCTCCGGCGTAAAATCGAAATGCATTTCCTTCCCGTTCGGCGAAGTAAATTTAAAGCCCCACATCCCTACTTGAGGCTGTGCTCTAAAACGATTCATTATTTCTGGATCCAACCGATTAAGAACAGTAGATACTTTTCCACTTAAAGCATCACCGCAAATTTTGTCTCTCGGAAAAGTAGCTTTATCAAGCAGGACACAAGATTGGTTAGCATAAGCTAATTTTAGGGCTGTGGCAGCACCGCCAGGACCAGCACCAACGATACAGATATCTGTTTTCTTCATAGACAGTAAAATTAATCAATAAATTTTGTTTTGATAGAAATAAGTTCTGCATTCACTTTCTACTTAAAATACCTGTATTTTTAACTTTCCATAAAAAACAATTTCAGTGTATTCTTTCAAATTTCAAATAACCATGAAGAAAAGTATTTTTAGAGAAATCATAATCCTATCTATCCTTATGAGCATCAGTTCTTTTGTTTTTTCTCAAGATTTACCTTGGGTAAAAGTAAAGGGTAATTCTTTTTTTTTAGAGAATGGAGAAAAAATTATTTTTAAAGCATTGGATGCTAGTGATCCTGACAAATTAGAAAAAGATGGACATTGGGATCAAGAATACTTTCGTCAAATCAAAAGTTGGAATGCAAATATGGTGCGTTTTCCAATTCATCCTAAAGCATGGAGAGAAAGAGGATCAGAAGCTTATTTCGAATTATTAGATAAAGGAATTGAAATGGCCAAAAAAGAAGGACTCTACGTAATCCTCGATTGGCATAGCATTGGAAATCTACGTTCAGAAGTATTTCAACATAAAATGTATAACACCACCAAAAAAGAAACCTATGAATTTTGGATTTCCATTGCCCAACGGTACGGTGACAACTCTACGGTAGCTATGTTAGAACTTTTCAATGAGCCTACACTAGGTGGCGGTAAATTTGGAACTTGTACGTGGACACAATGGAAAGAGATTATGGAAGAACTTATTATCATCGTCAAAGCCAATGGTGCTAAAAACATCCCACTAGTGGCTGGATTTAATTGGGCTTATGATTTAACCAAAGTAATAGAAGATCCCATTAACGCAGAAGGGATTGCCTACGTAAGTCATCCTTATCCACAAAAAAGAGCGCAGCCTTGGAAGAACCAATGGGAAGCAGATTTTGGTCATGTAGCGGATCAGTATCCAGTAATTTTGACGGAGATTGGTTACTGTGCAGAAAGTGATAAAGGTGCGCACATTCCCGTCATTAGTGATCCATCTTATGTAGCGGCTATCACAGAATACGCAGCGACCAAAGGCATCTCTTATTGTGTTTGGGTATTCGATCCTGATTGGTCTCCCATGTTAATTAAAGATTGGGAATTTAATTTAACGGAGCCAGGGAAAGTTTGGAAAGCAGCGATGAAACGATAGAAGATGAAAATAACGAACTAATTTAAAACTCAATGGTTTAATACAGCATGGAACAAATCTTCTCTATTCAAGGAATGACCTGCAATGGTTGTCGTACGCACGTCGAGCAAGAACTCAATAATTTACCTGGGGTAGAACAAGCCGTTGTCACTTTAGAAGATCATACCGCAAAGATTGCTAGTAGATACCGTTTAACGGCGGAACAACTCGAGGCGGCACTCCCAGAAAAGTACACGGTAAAAGATAATACGGTAACTCCTGTCATGGCAACCACTCCTATAAAAGATCAAGAGACTTCCGAATGGCGACAACTCTTTCCACTCTTTCTGATTTTCGGTTATTTGACCACTGCTTCAATTTTGATGAATATTAATCCTTGGTCAGGAGGAGATTTTATGCTCGATTTTATGGGGTTGTTTTATATTGTTTTTGGATTTTTTAAATTATTGGACTTAAAAGGTTTTCCGCCTTCCTTCAGAATGTACGACCCGATTGCAAAACGGATCCCCATCTATGGCTGGATTTATCCTTTTTTAGAAACCGCTTTGGGCGTTTTATTTTTAATGCGTTGGCAAATTCCCGCAGCCTTAATCATCACCATCGCTATTTTGGGCATTACTACAATTGGAGTGGTAAAAACATTATTGGATAAAAAACAAATTCAGTGTGCTTGCCTAGGTACTGCGCTCAAACTTCCTATGACCAAAGCTACCCTAATAGAAAATTCTGTTATGCTGGTCATGGCTATTTGGATGCTAAGCAGTTTATAAAATCTTTATCTAAACATCATCGACTTTCGAATATGAGTTTACCAAATGGTATTCGATTTTACTACGCCCTCCCCTTTCTTATTACCTGAAGTAATCAAAGTTCCTCTGATTTTTCCTCAACCAATTGATTCTAAAATCAAGCTTTCCTAACCATTTTTTCCCATTCTCAGCGCTCAAAAAGGGTGAAAATATCAATATAGCATCAAAAAGGGTTAATCTGGCATCATCTTGGTGTATAAAATACACTAACTTTGCATTGTAAGTTTTTGACATAGAAAAACAGACTTTATCTTTTTAAAAAACTTCTATTTAAACGTACCCAATATGCTGACTCTAAAATCTTTTCCACCGTTCCTATCGCTTTTTTTACTAATTGCTACCACAAATATTACTAAAGCGAATAATGAAACCACGGCTCCAGAAAGTCTATTAGATTTAATGAGCTTCCAAGAAATTCTGGAAGTTAATTTAGAAACAGATCTAGTTCAACTAATGCAAGATCGACGCTCCAAAGAAGAAGTAAAAGGAAAGCTTTCTTTTACGGATAATAATGGCCGATTTTGGTCTTGGAAGCTAAAGGTTGGACTGCGTGGAAATTATCGTCGACTAAATTGTGATGGAACTCCACCTTTAAAATTAAATTTCAAAAAGGGAGAATTGCAAGAGGCAGGACTATCGAAGTTTGACGATATGAAGCTCGTAACGCAATGTGTCGAAGACGAAAGCTTAGCTAAGAAACTTTTATTAAAAGAATACTTGGCGTATAAACTTTATAATCAATTAACCGATAAAAGTCTGCGTGTTCAATTACTCAAAATCAATTTTATTGATAACAATACGGGTGATCAGAACGTACAGTATGGTTTTGTAATTGAAGATACTGCTGAATTTCGCAATCGAACGGGCGCTATCAAAATGGATAAGCTATATAATGTTCAACCAGAATATTTAGACCGAGAGCAGTTTAAAATTCTTGCACTATTCCAATACATGATTGGAAATATCGATTATGACTTAACATCTGCCCGTAATATTAAAATGGTAGAAATTGACAACCAAATTGTTACGGTTCCTTATGATTTTGATTTTTCTGAAATGGTAAAAGCACCTTACCGAACAGGAAGTAAAAGGTTGGATGTCATCAAGCAAGGAGATCGTGCTTTTTTAGGTTTTCCTGAAGACCTTGAAGATTTAGAAGAGACGGTAGCACTTTTTGAAAAAAACCGAAAAGCTTTGCTTAAGATCATTTCTAATTTTACCATACTAGAAAAAGCAGAGCGAACCTTTATAAAGAAATATCTAGATACTTTTTACGATAGTATTACTGCAATAAAACTACCACCTGTTAATATTTATGATTTCAATCAGGAATTGGTGAGGAATGCGGAGGATTAAAAGTGTACTTAAGTTCTAAAAATAAAAACAGTTAACTAACTAATTTTCTATGTCAATTTTGTCAAAACAGCTACTACGGCGGCCTTAGTAACTGGACGGGTACCGATAGCTTCTCTGATTTTTGTAAAAGAAACTTTGAAGTCACAACCACTCTTCCAATTACTACAACCGTAGGCTGTTTTGCCTTTGACAATTTTTCCTTTTCGACACCGAGGACAAGTCAATTCATCTGCCGCTTTCTTGCTCGCAGTTCCTTTTTTCGCAGCAGCTTTAGCCGTGCCTGCTTGGAAGGTCAGTTGATGGTTTCCATCGAATGCTAGGTTACCATTCACCTTTTTTCCATTCTGTAGAAATCCTTTTAGATTAACAGTGGCGCCCAATTTCATCAATCTACCTAATTGATTTTCGGATATTTTTTTACCCATAAATTCAAAAGGCAATCTAAAGCTACAACCTGTTTTGTAGGCGCTACAACCATAAGCTGTTTTTCCTTTCAATAATTTCCCACGACGACATTTAGGGCAGGTCATTTCTGTTAAAGCTTTTTTACCCTTTGATTTTGTGTTAGAAATTTTTTGGTTAACCGTTGATTGTCCTTTACCACTCTTGCTTGCTTTAAATTTTCGTGGAGGAGCGGTTGCGGCTATTTTACGATTAGGCCGTGTATTTTTCACTTCCTCAATCAGGTGGCTGACCATCTTTTTCATATCCTGAATAAACTGTCCAGCACCATGAGTACCATCTGCAATCTCTCTTAATTTTTTCTCCCATTGTCCAGTCAATTCAGCAGACTTTAAAAGATCATTATTAATCTGTCCGATCAATTGAATCCCTGTCTCAGAGGCGATGATTAGTTTTTTCTGCCGGAAGGCATATTTTCTACGAAAAAGTGTTTCAATAATATTTGCCCGAGTAGAAGGACGACCAATCCCGTTGGCTTTCATCAATTCTCGTAGCTCATCATCATCTACCTTTTTACCTGCCGTCTCCATTCCTCGCAAGATGGTTGCTTCCGTATAATGCTTGGGAGGCTGTGTCATTTTTTCGAGTAATTTTGGTTCATGCTCTCCTTCTTCTCCCTTTATAAATTCTGGCAAAATATTTTCCTCGGTCTTTCCTTTCTTCTTTCCGGCACTATCTCCAGGCGTATTATTGCTCTGGTTAGTTTGGCCAGTACGACTACTTGATTTTCGCGGATATAAAACCCTCCATCCTGGATCAAGGATTTCTTTTCCAGTCGCCTTAAACCTAATTTTTTCAACTTCTCCAATCACTGTGGTATGCGCCACTAAACAATCGGGATAAAAAGCGGCTAAAAAACGACGAGCAATTGCATCATATACTTTTTGCTCATCTCCTCCCAAATTCTTTTCACTTCCTGTGGGAATAATCGCGTGGTGATCCGTTACTTTTTTATCATTAAAAACCTTAGCAGATTTCCGAATCTTTTTACCGATCAATGACTGGGTAAATTGTGCATATTGTCCCATCTGTTTAAGGATTCCCGGTATTTTGGGGTACACATCATTTGGTAAATAAGTCGTATCTACTCTAGGATAAGTAACGACCTTTTGTTCATATAGCGACTGCACCAACTTAAGTGTTTGATCTGCTGTAAATCCAAATCTTCTGTTACAATTGACCTGTAAACTCGTCAAATCGAATAAATAAGGTGGATATTCTTTACCATTCTTCTTTTTCACCTCCACCACCTCGAAGGGTTTATCATTAACTAAGGCCAAGAGTTTTTCGCCGTCTTCCTTTTTTTCAAAACGACCTTTCTCATAATGAAAATCTGTTTCGCGGTAAATCGTATGTAACTCCCAGTAAGGTTCAGGTTTGAAATTATTGATTTCGTGGTACCGTTCTACAAGCATTGCTAGTGTCGGCGTTTGCACGCGTCCGATGGACAGCACTTGTTTGTAACCTCCATGTTTTAAGGTATAGGCTCGAGTAGCATTCATTCCCAAAAGCCAATCGCCAATGGCACGAGAGCTACCAGCATAAAAAAGATTATTATAGTCAGCGGCGGGTTTTAGATTGTTAAATCCATCGCGAATGGCTTGCGCTGTCAAGGATGAAATCCAGAGTCGTTGTACTGGCCCTTTATATTTAGCATGTTGGAGAACCCAACGTTGAATCAGTTCTCCCTCTTGTCCTGCATCCCCACAGTTAATGACGGAAGTGGCTTTTTTAAGAAGAGTTTTAATAATACCAAATTGTTTTTTGACTCCTTTATTTCCAATTAATTTTATTTCAAATTTTGGAGGAATCATCGGTAGCGTTTGTAGTTGCCACCTTTTCCAATCAGGCGTATAATCATCAGGGGTTTTTAGCGTACAGAAATGACCAAAAGTCCAAGTGACCGCATAACCATTTCCTTCATAGTAACCATCGTGACGAGAACGAGCTCCGAGAATCTGAGCGATCTCCCGGCCCACAGAAGGCTTTTCGGCTATACAAACGATCATGTATTTATATTTTGAATTTGCATTTTAAAACAACTGCAAAAACGACTAACTAGCTTTTTTCTGTTTTCTTTATCTCTTCCACTTTTTTCACTTTTTTCTTCACTTGCAGATCCAAGATATTGCCCATATGGTAACAAGTGCGACATCTAGCTTCGTATCGATCTTTCTCACCCAATACTACGGTAGCTTCATCATCAGACAATCGGTAAGAATGCGTAGCAAGGTTACCGCAGTGTTGGCAAATAGCATGTACTTTAGTGATATATTCAGAGACAGCTAAAAGTCCAGGAATTGGTCCGAAGGGTTCTCCACGAAAATCCATATCCAATCCTGCTACGATGACTCGGGTGCCACGTAAGGCCAGTTGTTGACAAACTCGAACCAAGCCATCATCAAAAAACTGTGCTTCGTCCACTCCGACTACTCCTACTCCTTCGGAGAGGTTTAGTATTTTATCAGAATGATCTACCGGAAGGGAGAGAATGGAGTTTGAATCATGAGAAACCACTTCATTCTTATCGTAACGCGTGTCGACTTTTGGTTTAAAAATCTCAACTTTTTGGTTTGCGATTTTAGCTCTTTTAAGTCGACGAATGAGTTCTTCTGTCTTTCCAGAAAACATAGAACCGCAGATCACTTCGATCCAGCCGCTACGTTGCCCTTTAAAATGTGGTTCTAAAAACATATTGATGATTATTCGTATTTTTGTAAAAAACCTTAGGGGGTGAACGATGTATAATAGTAAGGTGTAATTAATTTAATCCTACATTAGAAAACTAAATCACCGTTTTTATCGTTTTTTGAAAAGCGAAGATACTCATTTCAATCAGTTTTTTGGTAATAATTATGAATTTACAACAAGCTAAAATCACGCTCGAAAAGATTAATAGACTCTATCAAAGCATGACGCTCGATAGTACTATTGATGAACACGAGCAGCAACTCATGCTTAACTATATACGGCAATTTTATAAAGCCTTCTCAGGAGAAGCATTGGAAAACGAAGCACCTGAAGTGATCAAAGCACCTCGTGTTATTCGTAAAACCGTTGACCCAACTCCAGTGGTACAGGAGATTGAAGTACCAGACTTTACGCCGGAGCCGGAACCAGTTCCTGCACCTAAGCCCAAACCAACTCCTAAACCAGTCATATCTGCTCCTGTTGAGCAGCCGGTCCAGGAATATATTGCTCCACCGGCAACTCCTACTCCAACCTACCAAGCTGACAAGCTTCCCGGAAGTGTTCCAGTAGCAAACGATGACTACGAAGAACTTTTCGAAATGCCTGCGGCTAAAGAACTATCGGATCGATTAAGTTCTACACCGATTAGAGATTTGACCAAAGCGATTAGTATCAATGAAAAAATTCTTACCTGTAACGAGTTATTTGCTAAAGATAAGAATCGCTTTAACGATGCGCTTAAGACTTTAAACGGATTTTCGTCCTTTACGGAAGCTCGTCCTTATCTAGCAAGTCTTGCCAATGAATTTGGTTGGGATAAGAAAAGTGCAAAAAAGAAAGCACAGGTCTTCATTAAACTTGTTCGTCGACGTTATAATTAATGGGTATGGAAGATTCCAAAGCCCGGCTTCTTGATAGCATGTGGTGGCCGCTTTTATTTATAGCGCTTATCTGGCTAATTCATTCCGTACAATTTATTTTCGGTTGGGATTTTGGCCGTTTTGGAATCTACCCTTTACGATTATCTGGATTAAAAGGAATTCTTTTTACACCATTAATTCACGGTGATTTTTCACATCTTATTCACAATACGATTCCATTCTTCGTACTGGCTTCGATTATGTTTTACTTTTATCCAAAGGTTGCTTTTCGAAGTATCGGAATGATCTATATCCTCTCTGGTATTGGCGTATGGTTATTTGCTCGAACGGTTTATCATATCGGAGCTAGTGGTGTCGTTTATGGTTTGATGGCTTTTATTTTGGGTTCTGGAATTTTTAGACGAAATATAAAATCCGTTACCTTAGCTCTGATCGTTTTTCTTTTTTATAGTGGTATGCTCGTTGGACTCTTTCCAGTAAAATCTGGTGTGTCTTGGGAAGGCCATCTTTCCGGAGCAATCGTAGGTATTTTTACAGCCTTCTTTTATAAACTTGAAATTGAAACGGACGAAATTGTTCCCACTTATCCACCAGAACCCGATCTGGCCAGTCGTCCTTATTTTCTTCCTAGAGATATTTTTGAAAAAACGAGAGCAGAACGTGCACACGAACAAAGGCTAGAACAACAGCGAAAAATTCAAGAAGAACTTGAGCGACAACGCAAGGCACGAGAAGGTGATTGG
>CALGJS010000158.1 GCA_937927835.1 uncultured Saprospiraceae bacterium
TTATCGAAGCTTTTAAGGTACGATTCCAAAACAAGGTTTCTAACTCAGTAATTAAGCTGATAGTAGGAACTATGTCCATCTTTTTTATTTTCGGGATTGGGCTATTTTTCTTTGTAGATAAGGATATGTTTAAAACAAGAATCTTTTATTTACAAAAAGTAGAAGGTCGATTATTTAATGCTTATTTTAGACCAGTGGGAGCATATTCAGGAGGAGAAGGTAATTTTTGGATTTCAGAAAGTCCTGTTTATTTTCCATTTATTGAAAAAGAGAAATATTATAAACACGCCATACTTTGGGATTTTAGAAACTCAAAATGGGACGGACAGCCTATCGATCAGGATGAAGTTGTAAAGAGATATATTGTGGAGGAAGTTATCGAGAAAGAAAAATAATTAAGTTGAAGGAAAATGAATATATTGTAATGCTAATTGATGGAGAAGGTCATTATCTGGAACTTCTAAAACTCGGGAATGATATTGCACGATTCACAAATAAAAAACTGAACCTAGTAAATGGTAAGTCGCGGATCAAAGGAAAAATTGAACTATAAAAAAAGGTATACAAAACCGCCTCATTAGAAGAAAAAGATTTTGTATTCCTTTATTTGAATAGAAGATGGCAACAGCTCGAAATATACCCGAATCATCTTTAGATCTCTTGCATAGAACCCGTATAATTTCCGGTCACTCTGGATCCATTAGCAATCGTTAAATCGAAGTCAACCGTATAAACCGTCCCGTCAATCGCAACGGTTGCTGAACCACCTGTCACGGAATAATCCTCTCCAGTTAAAGTACCAAAATCAAAGTTTTTAGCGACCATTCCAAAGCTGATTGTAAAGTCATCTCTTGTTGCCGAAAAATTATAAGTACCTTCTTTTAAGCCGGGACTTTGGGAGGTATTTAAATCTAAATAAATTCCATCTCCAGTTCCAACAAAGTCATCGTTTACATAAGAGATTTCTGAAGAACCAAAGCTAATATCTACATCAAAAATATCATTTCCAGTAGTCCCAATACTTTCAATAAAGCCTTTTGTCAAGGTTAATTCCTCTCCATTTAAGTTAAAGAAATTCGTTGGATCTTCTTCCTCTTTCTGACAAGCGGTAGCGCATAAACCAATGGAGAGCAATAAGAAGAGTAAGAATTTAAAATTTTTCATGATTTAGGTTTTGTGTTTATTTGTTATAAATAAAATATGCTCAAAATTACTTATATTTAAACGATACTGGAATAATGCCGGTAAGATTGTTTTCGAAGAATGTTCATGGAATCTATAATACAATTGGAAATATTGCTGAGTTAGTCGATCAAGAGCAAACGGCAAAAGGAGGCAATTGGCTTCAAGGTATTGAAGAAATAAGCTTTAAAAAGAATCAATTTTTTGATAGACCCAGCTTATAAGGTAGGATTTAGGAATGTTTGCAGCTATGAATACTTAAAAGTTGATAAATAGGATTTATGGTACAAAAGGGTTATTTTTTTATTGAGAATTTTCTTAGTTATTGAACCAATAAATTTTCTTCGATCTTTTAAAGAAAAACTATAAAAAAATAGAATAAGAAATATTACCTTTAAGAATTAATTTTTCTATAAAAGTTGAAATATCTTTGTTAAAAATAAAAAGAATAATAATGTCTGATAAAAATATTTACTGGATTCTTGCTGGGTTCTTCAATTTAGGAACAGGGATTTATTATATTACTGTGGAAAATCAAGATATTATGCAGCCTCTGTTGAAAAGCTTTGTCCTGAAGAATCAAATTACTGCAGAAATATTTGGCATATATACGATGATTGGCGTTTTGTTGTTTATCACTTCGATTTTCTTACTAAAAAAAGGATTTACTGGAGAAGGCCCAAGAAATACCGAAGGCCCCTTTATAATCGGAGTCATCTATGCGATTTTTGCTTTCTGTTACATCGGTATTATTGAAATGATGCGAGCCTTCGTTTTGCAACCCGTATTGTTATTTCCTATTGCAGTTTTAATCTTTATTGGTATTTATAAAGAAAAAAATACGCCAGTAAAGGTGATTAAAAAAGATTGGCAACTCTAAAAAATATCCTGAAAACTTGTCACTGTATCTTACATAAAAGATGAACAACTACCAAGAAACATTCCAAACCTGGAATAATGTAGCAAAGATCTATGAAGAGAAATTAATCCAAAAATTTAGGAGCTAGAATAGTCAGGAACTGCTTTTTTGTTTTTGGTGTCAGATAAGGATACATACTTTGATTCATCAATAAGGAATATTCTTTAATAGACTTTTTAGTCAAAACATTCGATTGAATCAAAATCGATGAAAACCAGAAATTGCTCAGCACTTCCACTCGTTTATATAAGTTCTGGTATTCATTTTTTAGAATGGGTTCGCGAAATATCTTGTTTTTAATCAGGATATCCATGATTTTAAGAAATTCCATTTCTCTTCGTTTGGAAAGGGTAGCATAATGTTTTTTGATCTTTGGATTTGCTCTGGTTATGGTAATAAAATCCAAAAAGAAAAACCGATACTCGAAAAATATTTTAGAAATTTCATTAGAGAGATAAAACAGCGATTTCAGTAAATTCTCCATTTGCACCACATAAATCTGATCTATTTTTTCTACGATCTCAAAATATAGCATCTCAATAATCTCTTCTCTTTTCTTAAAATGATAGTGTAAATTACCGACACTGATCCCAATTTCCTCCGCAATGGTTCTTAAGGAGATATTAGAAATACCTGATTTATTAAAAAGCATTAAAGAGCTTGCTAGAATTTTCTTTTTGGTAGCGTTCATAACTACAAAGGTATAAAAAATAGTACACTTGTACTAATTAAATATTTTTAGTACATTTGTACTAATTAACTCTGAACAAATCTTTCAAATTCTAAGCCTATGATTACCATGATCTTATCTTTGATTTTAAGTCTGATTTTTTTGATCCTTGCCGGATTCCATTATTATTGGTTATTTGGTGGAGACTGGGGATTATCCCATGTTATTCCATCCAAAACTAAAGAAGCGAAAACGCTTGACATTCCTAAGTTTGCCACGCTTATTGTTGCACTCGGTTTGACAGCAGTGGCGCTCCTTTATTTACTAAAGTCAGGGATGATGAATTTCCAATTACCTGATTTAATTTTAAATTATGGCTATTGGATTATTCCATCAATTTTCACTTTGCGCGCCATTGGAGAATTTAAATATGTTGGCTTTTTTAAGAAGATAAAAGATACAAAATTTGCAGAGGCAGATTCTAAGATATTTGTTCCGCTTTGTTTTTTTATAGGATTGGTTGGGATTTTAGTGCAGGTTATTTGAGAAACGTTTTTTTAAGTATTCAATTAAACAGATTTGAATCTAGGATGTCTTCAGCATAGTTTTGAGGATTATCTTTTATCGTTTTGCTAAAATTGGATGGGACAAGTAGTTTTTGATATCTCCTAGGAATTGAATTAGAATAGGAATAGAAATGTGAATTAGAATACTCACACGATTGCGGGCCATTCTAATTCCTATTCACATTCCAATTCTTTTTATTCAAAACCATTCTCACTGAAATCGAGATCAATTCTTCCACCTCCTTACTAAGCTGGTCAACCATTATTGGACTCCCAATATTCGCATGGTGGAGTATTTTCAGTGCAACTTTAGTTTCTCTAAGTTCCTTAATCACAAGTGTCATTTTATGGATAAAGTCTTTTGTCGTATTTGTCCCTAGCGCCTCACCGTAATTCAAGGCAGTGCTTCCTGAAGATCTTAAAATCTGACCATAATAATATTTACCAATAAGGTCTTTTGGTAGTGTCTTACAAAAAGAAATAATATCCACTGCAAATTTTACCAATCGATCATCGAATTTAAATATTGTCTTTTGCATAAATCTAAATTTTATTGAAAACTGAATCTTCTCTATACTTAGATGCAAAAAAGAAGTAAATTCCATAAACCCTTCTCATTGTCTTATATAACAAGCTGACTATCAATTGGCTACATTTGAATTTTTATTGTTAATATATGATCAAAATTAGCATGCCCACACGATTGTGCACGATTCTAATTCCTATTC
>CALGJS010000159.1 GCA_937927835.1 uncultured Saprospiraceae bacterium
GAATCTGAAAAAGTGGTTCAGGATGCACTGAATAAATTAATGGAAGGTCGAACTTCTGTGATCATCGCACATCGACTCGCTACGATCCGAGAAGTGGATACAATCTATGTGATCGACGAAGGTCAAATTATTGAACAAGGAACGCATGAGGAGCTTTCTGCGATTGAGGATGGAGCGTATAGTGGGCTGGCGAAGTTGCAGTTTGAGACTATTAATGAATAATTTTCTGCTATCGTGATTTTTTTAATGAATAATTAATAATGCCCTAGTGATCTGTGCTAAATAAGATAGAAACTTATTTAATCCGTGTACCTTAGTGTTCTTTTATTTCGCTTATACCAATGTTAGCTATAATTAGAATCAAATAAATGAAACTAGTCCAATTAATTCTACTCTTGGTAATCAATCAAACTGTAATTGCTCAGTGTATCTTCGAATACGAACAGGAAATTACTTCTTCAGAAAATTTATAAATAATAATATTGCTGTATATAGATTTGATGAAAGAGGTATTGGTAAATCAGAAGGAGAATATGATTACACAGCAACTTCTTTGATGAGAGATGTAGTTTATGCTTTTTATAAACTAAGGAGGATGAATGAACTCTCAAATAAGAAAATTGGAATACTTGGTCATAGTTTAGGAGGAATTGCCTCAATTGGAGCATTTGGTAAAGGATGTGAATTCGATTTTTTAATACAAATGGCAACGCCAGTTGAGAATCATGGAGCATTTATTAAATATCAGGCAAAAACAAATACAGATGGATTCTATACAGTGAAGAACAAATCGACTGTAGAAGTAATCAATTTCATAGACGAAATAAGTAAATCTATCAAAGAAACTGAAGACTTTAAAACATCAGAAAACAAAGCAAAAAAAATAATGAAAAGAATGGAATTTGAAAAAGGAAATCACATTGTTAATCCTCTTATTATAGATTTAATCAAACATAATCATGAGGAGAATTACCGATCTTCAAACGTTCCAATTTTATATATCATTGGAACAGAAGATAGAATAGTAAGTAGTAAGAATGAGGTGATAGCATTAAAAAAAATGGATAATCCAATGATTGACATAAAGGTTGTTGAAAATGTAAATCATTGGTTGAGTGATAAATTGGCTCCAACTCAAATGGAAAAGTCACTTTACAATATGAATGAGAAAGCGATTTATGAAATAATAAATTGGACTTTAGAAAAATAACTATTGCTAACATTAGATAACAGAGAATCTTCCCTTTGGTCAGACTCTCGTTATCATCGGCCGTTATTATTTTCATCAAAAAGAAACACGCCAGAAGAGCCATTATTAATTCCCGTCCTCCCCACTCAAATCCCCGTCCTCAACCACCGACTGCCGTCTTCGATCCACAATCAACCTAGTCACATCCGGTCTTGAATAATGTCCCGTAGGATCGAAGTTTTGTCTTGCTTCATAAACACGATTAAGATTGATCTCTCCGATGATCACACCTTCTTTATTTGCGATCGGTTCAATGATCCATTTACCATCTGGTCCGGCGATACAGGAGCCGCCATTCGCAATAATGGAAGGAGCATTCCCTAAAATTTTATTTAGATGTGGTGTATGATCTGGAAAGTCTACCGTACGCATTAACCCAGAAACGGAAACCACAAATGATCGACTTTCCATCGCAATAAACCTGGTTATGTCTTCCGTATTTTTAACGGAACCAGGCCAGACTGCAATATGTAAATTTTCGCCCATTCCATAGAGTGCGGTACGAGATAGTGGCATCCAATTTTCCCAACAATTCAAACCACCAACGGTAAAGCCTTCGAGGTCATGTACACGTAATCCATGTCCATCTCCTGGTGCCCAAGTGAGGCGTTCTTCGTAGGTGGGTTGTAGCTTGCGATGGGTTGATTGTATGATTCCATCTTTGTCGATATAAGCAAGGGTACAATAAAGGCTGTGGTTGCCTCGGTTCTTTCCTCGCTCAATCAGTCCTAGATAAATAGCCATTTTATATTTTTTCGCTAAGGCGCAAATATCATCTAAATCTCCCGATTCAATTTCTACGGCATTGCGCATATAGTGTGCGTGGAGTTCTTTTTGAACTTGAGATTCAAAGGTAGCACCGTCTGTCATTGAGAGCCAAAAAGGATAACCGGGCAGCAGTCCTTCCCCAAAAACCAATAGATCACATTCTTGGTTTCCACCTTGATCGATAAACGCTTTTATTTTTTCAATAGTTTGTAATTTATTTAGCCAAATAGGAGACATCTGCGCCATTCCGATACGGAGTATTTGCTTTTTCAATTTCTTATTTTTTATTGAAGTAATTTCTGTTGTGAATAGCGAAGTTAATAAAAAAATAAGGAAAGATTCATCAGATTTTAGAAACTTAGAACAGATTGATATTGCATGACAAATTATTACGGAATGGATTAAATCCTTGGTCTTAATTTACATTATTCCATTAGCCCCCAAAGTTATATATTGGATCAGTCGCCGAGGTATAATCTTGTTTACTCGTAGAAGAAAAATGATAGAAAACATTCAAGAAAATACTGACTTAAAGACAGAAAAAGCCCGCGGGCGGGCTTTCCCACCCTCCGCGAGGTACCGAATACCATCCCCCCTTTTGAAGTCGTTCCATGCACGGCTTCGCCAGTCCAGCCTTGGTTGTTTCCCTGACTAAATTCCAGTGACCAACGGC
>CALGJS010000160.1 GCA_937927835.1 uncultured Saprospiraceae bacterium
GTCAATAGAACTGACGGAATCTAACTGATTACAAGAAGGTAGGATCATCGCTACCATTGGCAGCAATAGCCACCTTAAAACCATAGTTGTTCTCATAATGGTCAATTTAGTTTGTTGGAATAATAAAACAGGGAGGAATAATTATATTTTCAAGAATCAGGCCAGTAGGAGAAGGGGAAATGTTAATAAAACCAAGAATGCCAGTAACCTAAGAGTAGGTTACTGGCATTTTTTTAGAATGGAAAAAAGGTCATTTGATTCCCAAACAAATTTTCTACATAAACTCTATTTTAGTAGCCAAAATTTTGTACCCAATAATGAGGGAAAGAACCTACCGTACCTACATTGTAACAACCAACGTATCTCCATTCTGGTTTGAGTAAAGTTTTACGATGACCTCGACTAGGAATGCCTTCATCAATTAGTAAAAGAATCACTGCAGTTCGTACACTAGGAGTACCTGCAACGAGATTTTCGTTTCCATCTTGCATACTCGGACATGCTTTGCGTACACGATCCCATGGCCAAGAACCATCAAGTCCTTGATGATTTACATCACCGGTTGGTTTTTGATCAATACCATGATCTTTGGCTGCCTGGTAAATACATTGTGAAGGAGACAGAATAGAAAGCGGACCTAGTTGACGAAGCTCTGATTTAAGTTCATTAACAACTGCTTGATCAACAGGGAAACCACCAGTTCTTCGTTGCTCATTAACATAAGCATCTACATACTGAATGTATCCAGATGGATTGCCTCGTAATAAATTGATCTCGTTGACCATCTCCATCTCTTGGCTATTCATACTCGTTGCTCCGTCACTACTTCCTGTACTAGGAGTAGGAGTAGGAGGATTGAAGGAGGTTGTATTATTTGTTTTTTTGACAAGGCCAGCATAATCCGTGATACCATCTGTATAGGAAATTCGATCACAGGTACAATCGCTAGATAATAAAATATCTCCTGGTTGTGGTTGATAATTATCATTCATGGCGTTGAATTCTCGAAAACGGGACTCACTATAACCATAAAGTTCAGCGATGCCAGCCATAGTTTGTCCTGATAATACCTGATGTTTTTTGCCACCTTGTTTGGTATAAAGACCACGAGAAGTAAAGGTTTCGGTAGGTTGATTATAAGACTCGGGAGTAGAATTATTTCGTACAATTAATTCCTGACAAAGCATTAAAGGCTGGTTATATCCAAGCTGATTCCAGGTCATAATGTCTTGTAATTCTATCTGATATAGATTAGCAATTTTATACAAATCATCTCCGTATTGAATAATGTGGATGCCTGGTCTGGGCGTGTTAGGGCATTGAGCTTGGATCTGTATACTACAGAAGGCAATCATTAGAATTGTCATTATTGTTTTCATAAGTAGATGTTTAAGAGGTTGTTATAAATATTAAAATAAGCCTAAAGTTAGTAAAACCGAAGGAGTTTTCAATTATTTGGGTTGTTAATTTAAGTAAATACATATTAATTAAGAAACATATTGTTATAATGTGCGTATGAATGATGTACCTAAAGTATTTTTAATACGAAATCATGACCATTAATATTATGCCTTCTAAAAGGTTTGAGTTCAATACGAAGAGATTATCTATTCTATCGGATGAAAGTTATACTCTTTACAAATACCTACAAAATTCTTTAAAGGAAATGCGAAAAATGGGAATTCCAAGCATTGGAAATCCAGTTTTAAAGTTAGAAAACGAGGTACTTACCCTCGTTTATCGGACGATGCAGCATCAAACCAATTGCGAGTTGTATGCTACCTTGATTTCCGAGCATGACTCAGACATAGACCTGCAGGTCCAATTAAACGGATTGTACGAAATGACAGAGATTCTATCCAATAAATATGTTAAATTTTTGGATGATTGGAAGAATATTGAATTTCAACAAAAGGAAAGAATCGTAGAAATTACCAACCTCTCTATTCCAGCTTAAAGGATTCATCTAAAAGTAAGAGGTATTTGAGTAGATTTTGGACTCAAAATTATTGATAAATCCTCAACAGAATAATTAAGATATTGATTGTTGGAAAGTAATTCGAAAATCTTTCTAGCATTATTCTTCCGAAGATGATTCCACATCATCGTTAAAAGCCGATTGGCTCGGCTATAATTTTCAAATTCAACAATTAATTCGTGGGCATAAGCCGCAGAAACATCATCTGTAATCTGAAAGGGTTGATCTGCATTTTCCAGTCGTTTCGTTTCAAACAATCTTTGTTGTTTAAATTTAATGTATTGTAATCTGGAAGAAATGATAGAAGATACCGTAACTTTAAGTGGGGTCGTACTCATGGATTCAAAGGTAGAATTGACCTGTAAAGTCAAAAAAGTTTGGTGAATAGTTGAGTGGTAATTGTGTTTTAGACTATTATTTGTGGTGGGATATTGGGTGGCAGGTAGAGATTTTTTAAGAACCTACCTGAATAATTTTTTCTAGTTGTTCTTCATCATAATTCAGATACGAATTGTTTTGTAAAAGGTTACTAATGGTGGTAGCATTTTCAGCACAAAACCATACTTTCAAGATCTGAAGACGTTTAATATCTGCATTAATAGTATTCACATGCAGTAACATTTTATCTAATTCATCTAATAAGAAATCTTTACAATTTGGAAAGGTAGAACTGGTCAAATCAGGCATGGTATCATTACATTTAGATTGTAAAAGATCAATACCTCGCTCAATTTTTTGATAAATATCATGGGTGTGTTTGTTCCAAGCCATGGTAGGCTTGAAATATAGTGTATCTGTATTCATAAGCAGTCAAAATCTGAAATAGTCTGGTGAACAGTAAACGCAATAAAGTTCTATCGTAAAGGTAATTATAAATAATGAAATTATATATATGTTTAGTGTGAACGGTAGGTATGGGTTAGGAAACGTAAGGTTTTAAACGTATTTAGTATTTTTAATATGAAGTTAAAAGTTATTCGATATTGTACTTTTTACGAGAAGTCAGGAGATATTTGATTAAAACATGCAGAAAATAACCGCAATTTGACGCATTCTAACTTTATTGTAGCATTTTGCATAAAAAAATATTAAATTTGTTGTCACAATCAGAGGTTATTTTACACGCTCTCTCATCAATTGCCTCTATACAATAAAAATTATCAACTCGATATAAAGAATGTTTTCATTTGGTTTTTTGGGGTTAGGGAGGAACTTCTAAAGTTCCTCTCCCTTTTTTTACAAAATTCCATTGATTTTTCGGCTTTTGAGGCCACGGTAACCGCACTAGAAATTCACTATTCTTTTTAAAAGCATGTCACAAATAAGTGACCAGCAGATTGGCTAGTTCTACCATCCTTTATTAAAAATAAGGACGAATTTTATTAAAATTATTAGTACTTTTTCAATCACTTCTTTTTGTATATTTACCGTTAAATAATAGAAATTATCAACTCGATATAAAGAATGTTTTCATTTGGTTTTTTGGGTTAGGGAGGAGCTTCTAAAGCTCCTCTCCCTTTTTTTACGCTTTTACGCCTTTCCTTCTTCTCTTTTTTGTACATTTAACCTCAAACCGATAGTCTTGCAAAAGCTGTCTCAGATCTCCTATATTATTATGAGCAAAATCACCATTAAGAGCGGTAAAGGCGAAATTACCCTCAAAAAAAGTAGCCGCTATGTAGGCTTAAAATCAGAAAAGCCTGTCACAGAAAGAGACGCTGTAAAAAAGGAAGTTCTCCCATGCCTTGGAGGATTTCATATCGTTACCCTCAATAAAGACGGAAAAACCATCGATGAACGACTCGACGAGGTTCGAGAAGACAGAGATGTCGAAGTAGGTACCCATGTATATTATGTACCTGGAATGAGCCGACGACCGATGGTGCCAACGGGCGAAATCTATGTCGTCTTTCAAGATGGCGTAAGCGAAGAGGAGCAATTAATAATTTTAGATGAGTTTAATCTAGAAATGGTGGAGCGTCGATCTCCTGAACGCATCATTCTAAAAGTAACACCAAAATCTCCCAACCCTTTAAAAGTTGCTGCTATTCTACAAAAAATCTCCCTCATCAAAATGGCGGAGCCAGATCTAGACGCATTAGTAGAAGAGTATGAATTCAGCGAACCATTCGATACTTTATACAGCCATCAGTGGCAACTGCGTAATCCTGGATTTATTACTGATGTGCAATGGACAACCAAGCAAGGTGCGGATGCAAAAGTAGTCGATGCTTGGGCACGTCTTGGAAATACCGGTTCTGATGATATCGTAGTTGCCGTTGTAGATAATGGTTTTGATATTCATCATCCTGACCTTGCAGATAAAGTGCATAAGCCATTTGACCTTTGGAGCAATTCTTCTCAACTAGAAATGGGCGACAAACGATTTACACACGGAACACCTTGTGCAAGTGTAGCCATTGCTTCTAGCAATGGAGTAGGGATCGTAGGTTCTGCACCGGCCGCCAAATTTATGCCAGTCAGTGGTACTTCTTTTAGTCTTCGAGCAACCGAAAAAATATTTGATTATTGTGCAGATAATGGAGCGGATATTATTAGCTGTAGTTGGGGAACTACCGACGCTGCTTTTGATCTTAACCCTATGAAAATTGCTGCCATCTCTAAAGCAGCTCGTAAAGGTCGTAATGGAAAAGGTTGTGTAATTCTTTTTGCCGTAGGCAACGATGATTTGGACTATGTTAGTTATTACGCAGCGCATCCAGATGTAATTGCGGTGGCAGCGACAACGAGTAAAGACAAACATGCAGATTATTCAAACCGTGGTAGAGAAGTGACCATCTGTGCACCTTCTAACGGTGATTGGCCAATCACAGCAGCACGCGCTTCTTGGGATGAAGGCATCTCTTGGGAAACGGGAGAATACCGCTGGTGGCGAGATGGTCGTTCACGAGGAAGTAACTACAAACACTTTGGTGGTACGTCTTCTGCTTGTCCATTGGTAGCTGGAATTTGTGCGCTGATCCTTTCGGCTAATCCTGAATTGACAGCAGCAGAGGTGAAAGAAATTCTTATTCAAACCGCTGATCAAATCGGTGGCCCTGGCGAATATGTGAATGGTCATTCCCTAAAATATGGTCACGGTCGAGTCAACGCTGATAAGGCAGTGGCAGAAGCATTACGTCGAAAAGATTCAGGCAACGAACCTCCTGTGGTAGATGATAGCGTGATGGCAGGAAGAGGTATTTTTAGATTTCAGGTACGCCGACAAGAGCCGACTGGCTATGGTGTTCAAATCGGCGCTTTCGCTGAATATGGGAACGTATTGATTCAGGCCGAAAAACTAGAATCTTTATTTGATGCACCGATTATTGTGAGTATTAATCAATTAAATGGCAAGACTGTTTATAAGATCGTAGTAGGCGCATTTGAGGATAAAAGAGACGCCAAAACCCTTCTGAACCGAGTAAAAGACCAAGGAATCAACGGATTCGTTCGAGCAATTAAAGATCTAGCCTAAAAAAAAGGAATTTTACCCTAAATATTCTTGTTACTGCCTTGAATTTAGGGTATATTTGCGGACGTTTTTGGCGAGGTAGCTTCCTAAATATTTTCGGAATAAGCAACTTGTTAAAACTTTACCTCTGGCGAGGTAGCTCAGCTGGTTAGAGCGCTAGATTCATAATCTAGAGGTCGGGAGTTCAAGTCTCCCTCTCGCTAC
>CALGJS010000161.1 GCA_937927835.1 uncultured Saprospiraceae bacterium
TATTACCCAGATGAAGATGTAACCCAACTTACCAAAGGTGGACGGGTTAGCCCAAAAATTCTCGTGGTCTTACCAGGTAAACGACTTTCTTGGCAATACCATCACAGACGTTCCGAAGTATGGAAACTGATCGATGGAGAATCTGGTGTTATTCGTAGTAATACGGACGAACAACTGGGACTCGAGATTATGGCTATCGGAGAAAATGTAGTTTTACAGTGTGGTGAACGTCATCGCCTCGTAGGATTAGATAACGTCGGTATCATCGCCGAAATTTGGCAGCACGTCGATCCGGATAATCCTTCTGATGAGGATGATATTGTTCGAGTACAGGATGATTTCGGGAGATAGAAATTTAATCAGTGCCCGATAAATTCGAAAGAAGTCAACTTCAAACATACAAAGAAAATAATAAATGTTATTCCCCGCTGAAACGTTATTACGTTTTTTAAACCAAGAGTTTTCTGGTTATATTCTTAGTGATGCTTTTAAAAGAGTAGAGGCAGGAGCTTACTATAAGTTGATAAATGGAGGCCCTAATTTTTTTCAAACAACTGTTAACTCAGGTAGCTTGAAACGCCGAGTGGTTACTTTAACAGCAAAAAGAAAAGGGCAAAATTTAGTGCCTGAAGTAGTATGTGAATGTTCTACTAGAAGATGTAAACATCAAGCCATCTTACTCTATCTACTGATTAAAGAAGATCGGAAAGCTAGTGATGAACCACCAATTATTGAATCGTATGACTTAGGGAATCCCAATCCTGCAGACTTTAGAGTCTTAGACTTTAATAGTGATGAACTTATCGATATCCTAGAATTAAATCCTAGAGATTTTGATTATCATCATGATGTGAAATATAATGGTTCTTTTGATAATCCTGATATGCTGACTATTAAAGCGGAAATCAGAAACGCAATAGGTTGGAGATATCAATATACAAAACATACAGTCGTTCTTAAAAGAACAGAAATTGGAATAGCAATTAAATGTGAAAATTGTGAAGAAAAAACGAATGAACTTTGTAGCCATCAATATGCAGTGCTCGATGAAGCGTTCGACAAAATAGGTTTTTTATTTGATGATGGTGAATGGCAAAAATTTTACAATAGGAGTAGCACCCAAATTGTAGACCAAATGAAGATATTGCCTCACTTAGTCGAAAAATATTTTCAAATTAATTTTTCAGAAAGGGGGTGGTCTTACGAAAAAATCTCCAACAGATTACTCGGGAATGATTGGGTTGAAAAGATAAATAATAAAATCTCAAAGCATAAACGCATCCGAAATGAAAAACAAAAAAACTTAGCGGAGCAATTAGAAAAAGGTACCCAAACAATTACTACGTATTATTGGTCTACCGAAGATCATTGGTATGAAAATAGAGAAATAACGGGATTATGCTTTTGTTCTGGTAAGCCTTTAAAAACGAAAGAAGGATTACAAAAAAATAATCGTAAACTTACAGATAGTCCAGAGAACCTGTCATCCCCTCAAGCTGAATTAGCTTATAAACTATTACGGACTACTAGGTTGAAAAACGATCAGGAGCGTTTTAACCTTACGCAAACGTTGATACTCGAAAACGTAGATTCATTGAATCAATTATATCATTATCTTCATCCTAATTTTCCGCTTGCAAGATCAATAAAAAGTAGTGAGGCTTTTATGACTAAAATTTATCCTGAAGTTTTAGAAATAAAATTAGAGGCAAATATAAAGGATGGAATTACGACCATAAGCCGAGAAGCTATAATTGATAAACAAGATTTCTCCTTTCAAGGAATTAAATTTGTTAATGAGTTTTTTTGTGCAGATGAGGAGTTTATTTACCTTTTTAAAAGTAAACAATACGATCTTCTTTTTGAACTTTTTAAAACAACAGAACATGATGTCGTTGAAATGCTCGTAGATAGAGCGGCTGCTCAACAGCTGCTGGCTAGCATACGTACTATTTGCGAAGTAAAAATTGAAAATCCTGAGTTAGAAATACAAGAAAAGTTAATTACAGAAGCAGATTTTCAGATTGTTCTACGGGAAGTGGGAGCATTTATAACTTTTGAGCCTCGTCTAGCTTTTGGTGACCAAACGTTTAATATTTTTGATCCAGAATTAAGTTATCTTGAGGACGGAGTTTTTTACACCATTGACCCTCAAAAAAGAGAATTTCTCTTGTCTTTTATTAAAGAAGCACACCCGAAATTTAATGTTAGAAATCAGGTACAGGAGTATGTCTATCTCTCTATTCAAGAGATGATGAACAACTACTGGTTTTTGCACTTCGTCGAAGCTTGTGCGGCCAATGAAATTGAAATTCTTGGCCAAAAAGAACTTAGTAAGTTTAATTATTCTAAGCACCGTGCTAAAACTTACTCGCACCTCAGCTCAGGTATCGACTGGTTTGAAGTAGATATGGGGGTTAGTTTTGGTAAGGAAAAAATAAAAACAGCGGATTGGATTAAAGCCTTGCGGAATAACGAATCTTTTGTAATCCTTAAAGATGGTTCGATGGGGATGCTACCTGAAGAATGGTTGGCACAAGCACGGAAGGTAATTGCAGTTGCAGATATAGAAAAGGGAGACATAAAGATATCTAAGTATCGTTTTAATATTATCGATGATCTCTTTGAGGATTTGGATGATAAAAAAATAATCAAAGAACTGGCCGAAAAGAAAAGAAAACTGGCCGAATATGATACTAATAAAAAATATAAATTACCCAAGACGATAACAGCCGATCTCCGGCCTTACCAAAAACACGGTTTCGCTTGGCTTAAGTTTTTAGATGAATCTGGCTTTGGTGGCATTCTGGCCGATGATATGGGACTTGGAAAAACCCTGCAGGTAATTTCTTTATTGGCTGATCAAAAAGGTAAAAGTAGTTCAATGGTAATTGTTCCGCGCAGTTTACTATTTAACTGGGCGGCGGAACTGGATAAATTTTGTTCTAAGCTGACTTATGTAATTCACCACGGTCCTAATCGGGGAAAAGATATTGCAGAACTGACCAAAAGAGATCTGGTTATTTCTACTTATGATACGACTGCTGCGGATATTGAGGTCTTTCAAAATTATCGGTTTAATTATATTGTGCTGGACGAATCTCAGGCCATCAAAAATCCGGATTCTAAACGCTACAAAGCGATGCGATTACTGGAGTCAGATAATAAGATAGCAATGACAGGTACACCAATCGAAAATAATACCTTCGATCTGTACGCGCAACTCAGTTTTACCTCCCCAGGATTATTGGGTACAAAAACTTCTTTTCGAAATAACTTCGCCATTCCTATTGACAACGATGGAAATCAAGAGGCAGCTAATTTGTTAAGAAAACTAATTCATCCTTTTATCTTACGTCGTACCAAAGAACAAGTAGCTGCTGATCTGCCAGATAAAACCGAGACGGTGCTTTACTGTGAAATGGCGCCTGCTCAAAGAAAACTCTACGACAAACTTAAACATCAAATTAAACTAGATCTGGAAGAAGAGCTAGAGGAAAAGGGATTGGCCAAATCTAAATTTAAAATTCTGGATGGCCTGTTACGCCTACGCCAAATGTGTAATTCTCCTTTATTGGTCAATTCAGCTTTTACAGGTAAAAACGCTGATTCGGTAAAAATAAATATACTCCTAAAAAATCTGACGGAGGAACTAGACGAACACAATGCTTTGGTTTTTTCTCAATTCACTAGCCTCTTGGCCATCGTTCGTTCTGAACTCGATAAGCGAGGTATTCCTTACGCTTACCTCGACGGTAGTACTAGAAAACGTCAAGAGGAAGTGGAAAAATTTATGAATAATACTGAGTTGAAAATATTTCTCATCAGTATAAAAGCGGGAAACACAGGACTTAATTTAACTAAGGCTGATTATGTTTATATCCTTGATCCTTGGTGGAATCCCGCAGTAGAAGCACAGGCTATTGATCGTACTCACCGGATTGGACAAGACAAGCAAGTGTTCGCTTATAAACTTATTTGTAAAGATTCTATCGAAGAAAAAATTCTGAAACTACAAGAGAAAAAGAAAAAACTGGCGCAGGACCTGATTCGTACGGATGAGAATATTCTGAAAAGCCTGGACAAGGATACGCTGATGAGCTTATTTGATTAGGAGGTTAGTGGATTAGTTTAATAGTAGATCAGTTAATCGGTGGATTAGTTAATCAGGTGTATAATTTTTTATAAAAGAGGGAGTGTTCAGTAAAGTGTGTCATCTTTGTCGTATTAGCATTGCGTAATACGAAACCGATTAACCAATCAACTAATTAACATTAACTTATATATATGCAATGTTTACTATGTGGTTTAAGTTAATTATCTAGACACAG